>NZ_JJOV01000092.1:0-21336 GCF_000979385.1 Methanosarcina sp. 2.H.A.1B.4 | reverse complement strand
TCAAATGTCCATAACAAAATTATAAAATCATTTGTATATATTCAAACAGGAAACTCTTATTATCCGCGGTAATTGTCGGACAGCCTCTTTAGCTCAGGGGCAGTTCACATAATTGAGACTTCTCAAATCCTGAGTTGTCAGTCATGAAAGCAGGAAAATAACCGAAAATTTGAGAATGCATCATTCATATTTTATAATTCCCTTCCATGCGTCTTCGGTTAAGGGAATAATCGTGATGAATTGTCTCCACTTCCACAATAGTTGTCAAATATTTGATCCTATTGTAGGCTAGAACAGAGTCTCTATTTCATGTGAAAAGGTCAAAATTTAAGGCAGGCTTCCGGTACAAAATCGATAGCTTTCGGGCAAGAAAATTCCTTACCCGATGACCAGTGAATTTCCTTCTGAAAGAGCGTCACCTTCCAGGCCTCCGGGATATATTCATTTTTCGTGCCCAGAAAGTAAGTTTTGGTGAACCTGACCAGAGCTCCCCTGTTGATTATACATACTGGAAAGAAAAAGGTTGGATTAGTCCGGAAGCAAAATATTACGTGAATGTACCGGTTAATCCTGTTTACAACGCTATCGACTGGATGGCTGAAAAGATGCTAAAAAGAAAAATTCGAACGGAACTGGCTGAAACACGAAAATAAATTCTTTCTTATGATACACCTTTTGACTTCAAACTATCTAATTATTTTAATAGTCCTGAGCGGATTTGAACCGCTGTCCCGGGCTCCAAAGGCCCGAAGGATTGACCACTACCCTACAGGACTGCGCATGTAAGCTTTTACTTATAGCTTAATTCATGTACTTAATTTTTGTGCCTTATTGGGACTTTTTTGCGGTATTTTCAGGTTAAATATTCATTTATATAAAAATTCGTATGCCGGCTTTGAAACTTTTTACATGATAATATTTTTTGTTTGAAATGAATTTTTTGTATAATTAATTTAAAGTAATTTACATTATTACTATATAATGGAGCTGGAAGAGATAGGGATGACCGAATAGAATTATTAGCGGATTGTTTAAGAATCGCCCGGAGTTACAAGTTCCTGCTCTGGCAGTTGTTGATGGGAACATATTTTCAGAGCTACTGTGTTGGGGGACACAGTAAGGGATGAGGGTGACACCGGGCGTCTTCTTCTTCTTCTTCTTTCAGTATCTATTTGTTTTGAGTGCTTTTGAATTTGTTTATATTAATTTTTGATCGATTTCGATCTGTTTTTGCTGTATTCTCAATATTCTTTTGCTCTTCTATGAGCACTCTTGCTGAATCTTTCTGGTTAAAAATTAGAATTGGCACAAAATTTATGCTGGTTTTGAAACTTTTAGCGTAACAATATAATTTGTTACAGAACAATTTTTGATATAATTAATTTAAAATAATTTACGCTATTAGTATATACTGGAGTTGGGAAGTGAGATTGGTTAATCTACCGACATAATCTACCATCTGAAGACTCGCCTGGGGGTCGCGGATCCTTTCTTCGAATTAATATGCTTGGGGGAGCATATGATATTCGGAGAGGCTATGTTGGGGGACACGGCGAACGGATGTAGTGCCTCTGGGCTTCTCTTATACTGTTTTTCCTTACTCCATCTTTTCTCTTCTGTTTTATTTTTTTCTTTTTTACAGGTCAAAAGGGTAAAAGACCTGGCACCGAAATGCCTTCCAGGTTGATAGTTTAAGTAACAGGCGCCTGCAGACCACAGTTATCTTTTTGGCAGTTGGCAGTTGAGCTTTTACACTTAAATCCTTATATTGCTTTGAATTTTTTAACGTTAAATTAATTTTTGTTTAAGAACAAAATTTTGGGTAATTAATTTAAAATAGTCAATGATATAATGTTATATTTGTGGAGTTGGGAAGTGAGTAGGGTATATACAATAAGAAATGCTTGGGGGCCATTGATCCTGCTCTGGATCAATATGCTTGGGGGAGCATATCTTCAGGGCTGCTGTGTTGGGGGACACGGTAAAAAAGGATAATCGTGCCTCTGAGCTTCTTCTCACAACGTTTTCTTCACTGCGCTTTTTTCTCTCCAGGTCTTTTCCCTGTTACTTTAAAAGTTGTCACAAACGGGCGCTTGATCGGAAGGGTGATGTCCTCTTTTTCTATATAAAGTTCTACCGCTTCTTTCAGGTTCGAAACAGCGTCTTCAATCGTTTTTCCCTGGCTTGATATGGCCAGTTCCAGGCATGAGGATACGTACCGCTCGTTCTCCTTTTGCACTACTGCCGAAAATGTAAACATTTCTGTCATGGTTCGTAATACCTCAGTGCCTATGTTAAATATTTCGCATCTAGCTATTTTAGATCGAGCTTATCTATTGACTCTAAAAGATCGGAGAAGGAAACTATAAAGTAAATATCATAATTGTTCAGCTACCTTTGCTCCGAACTTCTTTTTCTGCTATATTCAATGCTGCTTATTTTCATACTGGTTAATACAAAAATCATTAATTTCGTGTTTTTTACGGGGCGTGATGATATTCTATTTCTCTGTCACTCTAATCCCGAGGCTATTCTTGACAATCTAAAGAGTCTCGAGATTGAATTGAATTATGTTAAGATTGAATTGAGTGAGATTAAAGAAAAAGTTAGGGATCTAAAGGCTCTTTTTAATCCGAACAGTCAATACAGCAATAAGCTCTCGTTTACCGATACTTGCTAAGATTCTTTAAAGTTTGAGGTAATTTCATGGAGACCAAGAAACGATATGTTTTGTTTACTCTATCAATCGTCGGTCTGCTGCTGTTCGGATATATTACTTCGGCGGTGGACTCAATCGATTCCCATGCAAAAAGTACTGTTTTAAACATTAATGGCAATTCTATAACTTTGGCAGACCCGGATGCCAATATCAAAAACATTATTGTCCTTGTCCCTGACGGGTGTTCCCAGAGTGTACAGACCCTTGCTCGATGGTACAGCGGGAAACCCCTGCAGCTGGATGAAATGATGGTTGGAGCAGTATCAACTTATAGTGCTGACTCAGTTATCACAGATTCTTCTGCTGCCGCAACGGCATTAGCTACAGGTCATAAAACAACAAATGGGTTTATAAGTGTCGGCCCGGCTGATGATTCTGTGTTAAGCATACTGGAAGCCCCTTCCGAAGAAGTCCAATACCGACCGCTTGCAACAGTGCTTGAAGGTTCAAAACTTGAAGGCAAAGCTACCGGGCTTGTGGTAACTTCTCGCGTCACTCATGCCACACCTGCGGCTTTTGCTTCTCATGTAGATGACAGAGATAATGAAAATGAAATTATGGAACAGATGGTTTATGGGGATATTGACATAGTTTTCGGCGGCGGTTCCCGTTATCTCGTACCTGTAGCTGAAGAGGGTAAAAGGACGGATGGGGAAAATCTGACCAAAGTACTTCTTGACAGAGGCTACCAGTTTATTGATAACAAAGACGAAATGTTGGACCTGACCTCTGGCAGAGCCTGGGGTCTTTTTGCCAAAAGCCACATGGAATCGGACATTAACCGCCCCCTACTTGCACCTGAGGAGCCTTCTCTTGCAGAGATGACCGAAAAGGCAATCGAGCTGCTCTCCCAGGACAAGGATGGCTTCTTCCTTATGGTGGAAGGTAGCCAGGTTGATTGGGGAGACCACTCCAATGACCCTATCTATGCTGTCACCAGTTTTCTGGCATTTGATGAAGCTGTTAAAGTTGCAGTTGATTTTGCTGAAAAAGACGGGCATACCCTTGTCCTGGCTTTCCCGGATCATAACACAGGCGGCATGATTATTGGCAGTTACTCCGATTCAGAATATACCTCCACAACAGTAAAAGATGTTATTAAGCCTCTGAAAGGCATGAAGCTCAACTCTCCAGGTGTTAAGGCAAAAATAGGGAAAGATCTTTCTCCCAAAAATATCAAAACCCAGTTGAAGACCTGGTGGGGCATTGATGCAACTGATGAAGACATAACTGAAATTCTTGAACTTTACAATGATGGGAAAGGCCTCTCACTCGACTATGCTATCAGTGAGGTAATCAGCCGAAATCATACAGTCATCGGGTGGACTACTCATGGGCACTGTGGAGAAGATGTCCCTCTGTGGGCGTATGGCCCTGACAGTCCTGCAGGACACATGGATAATACTGAAATTGCGGAATATGTCGCTAAAGAACTGGGCTTTGACCTGAATGAAACCAGTGAATATCTGTTTGTCGAAGCAGGTGAGGTTTTCTCCAGAGACAACGGAGATGGACAACTTGATGAAAATGAGTATTCTCTGGATATGACAGCCCCCTTAAACCCTATACTGAGAATCGGAGATGCTGAATTGCCCGTGAGCAAGAACCTTCTTATTAAGGATGGAGTTACTCATGAACTCGACGGAATAGTTGTTTACGCTCCTGCAACCGATAAAGTCTACATTCCTTATGAGGCTCTTTCATTCGTCTGATACAGGCACTGTCACAACAATGAAACCTACAAACGGGTGAATAAGCCATATTGAAATCTCAGGAAACCCTGAAGAAAAACGGAAGATTTTTTCCTTTATATCTTTTTTTATTCATTTTGCTCTTCTCCACCCTTTATGAGCTGGAAATTGGTTGAATTTCCTCCTCAGGATTTTTTCTTCTGCCTTAAATCTGGGTGGTATTTATAAAACTACTTTTATACTGATGTATGGAAGCTTAAAAAAGGAGATCCTATATGGAAGCGGAAATGACCTCAAGGGAGCGTTTTATTAACGCACTAGAAGGAAACTATGTTGACCGTGTCCCATACGGCTACCTGTGGTTCGGAGCAGGGCATGTGGTACTGGAACGGATGGGCACAAGCCTCAAGGACGCCTACGGTTCTGCAGAGGGAATTGCAAGGGCACAGATCCTTGCGCGGGAGATGTATCACCAGGATAATGTAATGTCCCCCTGGGGCTGCCTTCTGGTGGAAGCTGAGGCACTCGGGACGAAGGTAAACATAAAGGAAAATGCCTATCCCACAGTTGCAAAATATGCACTCAAATCCGCGGCTGAGCATGAACTGATAAACCCCGATGACATCGAGAAGTCCGGGAGAGTGAAGACCATTACCGGATCGGTTGAGATTCTCAAGAAGGAAATCGGGGATGAAGCATTTATCACAGGGGCAACTATGTCTCCTCTGATGCTCGCATCTCAGGTCATGGGAGGGAGCAGGCTCTGCATTGACATGCTGAAGGACAGAGACAGTTTCCACGCCCTGCTGGAAAAACTCACGGAAAGCTGCATCCTTTTTGCCGATGCCCTGCTTGAAGCCGGAGCTGACGGTATTTTTGTCGAAAACGGGGAGAACGCGGGAGACCTTTTCAGCCCGCAAATGGCTGAAGAATTCATGCTGCCATATACGAAGAAACTCTATGACCATATCAAAGCCGGAGGAGGCTATGTAATCTCCCATAACTGCGCAGCCCATGCCTTCTATGACCTGGAAATGAAACTTGAACCCCATGCCCTTAACTTTGCCTTCGGGGATGTCAGGCTGCTCGGAAAAAAGTATGGGGTTGAATGTAAAAAGCTCCATAACCACAAAAACATCGGATGCGGTCCGAGGCACTGCTTCAAGGAATTTAAGGAATTCTCGGATGCAGGCATCTGCCTTATGGGAAACATTATCCCGGACGCTCCTCTAACCGGTTCCTGCGCCGAGATCGAGCATGAAGTAAAAAGCTGTCTCTCCGCGGCACCGAAAAAAGGTTTCATTCTGTCGACAGGCTGCGAAATCCCTCTGAACACCCCTCTTGAAAAAATGGAATTACTCTGGGATGCAGTAAAAGCAGGAATTTGAGGACTTCTTTCCAGGCTTTTGTTTCAAGGAAAGCTTTCTGGAAATATTAATTGTTCCATAAAGTTTCGTAAAGTTGGTAAATTTAGTAAAATTTCAGTAATAAACAATTTTTGAAAAGCCCTGAGGCAGTTCTTCTCCCAGGAATTTTTCTACTTCTTTTTTCAGGTTTGCAACGGCTTCTTCAACAGTTCCTCCTTTACAGATTACATCCGCTTCAGGGCAGATTGAAACATAGGCATTCTCCTCCTTGAAAATGGTTGCAGAGAAAGGAAACCATATAGTCATATTCTGAAATATTGGTCAGTCCATTTTAAGCGTTTCGTATCCCTGTACTCTTACCGTACTCTCACGAGCCGTTTTTCAGGAGCCTGCATGTGCAAGCGCAGGAAATTTATACTTGCGAATATATCACATCCAAAGTTTATATTAATAGAATTTTGAAACTTATGTTAACCGGCTTGCGGGATTTATGGCAACAGAGTCTTTGATAACTTCTTTTGTGTCTTCGCCTGACCTTTCGGTACTTGTCCTCCTTGGGGTCCTTGTACTGACCGCTCTAAGGCAGGTAGGGTCTTTGAGGCTGCAGATCTGGCAGGTTATGACCTTCGGGGCTCTCTCAGTGCTGCTGCTCGGGGAAATTTCACCTCAAGAGGCTCTCCTGGCAATTAACATGGATGTTCTCCTCTTCCTTTTCGGGGCTTTTTGTGTGGGGGAGGCGCTTAACAGGAGTGGATACCTTGCCTGGCTTGGAAGCCGGATAGTTTCAAGGGCAAGGAATACGGATCAGCTGGTCTTGCTCGTGATATTTTCTACAGGGCTTCTCTCTGCAGTCCTTATGAATGACACCCTTGCTATTATGGGCACTCCGCTTGTTCTGCGTTTTTCCCGGAAATACGGGGTATCCCCCAAACTCATGCTCTTTGCCCTGGCTTTCGGAATAACCACAGGCAGCGTCATGAGCCCCATCGGAAATCCTCAGAACCTTCTGATCGCAATTGACGGAAATCTTGATTCCCCGTTTGTGACCTTTTTGCGCTCGCTAGCTCTGCCGACTCTTATAAACCTTGCACTTGCTTACGCAGTACTCAGGCTCTTTTTCAGCCGGGAATTCGGGAAAACAGCTCTTGTTCATTCTGAAGAGGTTATTTCCGACCCAGAACTTGCAGAAATCTCAAAGAAGTCTCTTTTCCTTCTGCTGGCTCTTATCACCTGTAAGATCCTTCTTGTGGAGTTTCTGCCTGCCCGGGATTTCAGTTTGAGCTGTATTGCCCTGCTCTCCGCTTCTCCCATACTGCTCAGTAAAAGGCGAACTGAAGTTGTAAAGAATATTGACTGGACAACTCTGGTCTTCTTTGTTTCAATGTTCGTGCTTATGGAAAGTGTCTGGATGTCCGGAACCTGCCAGGAACTTCTCGGCAGAATGTCTCCGCATTTAGGCTCGGTTCCTATGATTCTTGTCCTCAGCATGGGACTCAGCCAGCTTATTTCTAACGTTCCCTTTGTTGCGCTCTATCTCCCTGCAATGGGAAGTGAAGTCTCTCAGGGGCAGTTGATGGCGCTTGCTACTGGAAGTACAATTGCGGGGAATCTTTTTATCCTGGGGGCTGCAAGCAATGTTATAATCCTTCAGAATGCTGAAAAAGATGGTGAAACGTTTTCTTTTATGGAATTCGCCCGAATTGGGGCATTAATTTCCTTTTTAGATGCTATTATTTACTTTATATTCCTTTTGCCCTTCTAAGCAATAATATTTCCCTAAATAATGCTAAAAAATCCGTTATAACTTTAAATGCCCTTTTAAAACCTATTAATCCTCTAATAAATTTCGCTGGTTAATCCTTCCAGTATATAAAGGGTGCCCAACCCTCTGATAAACTTGATATACTGAGAGCACATACACTTTTTTCTGGAAGATATCAAATCATGACCCAGAATACTACCGATTCAAATACCAGGCGCAAACGCGCTAAAGGTACCGTACAGATGAAAACCCTCGGGCCCGTTGATGACCTTGAACCCCATGTTCAATCCAATTGGTGGCAGACTCTTTTTAACTCCCTTTATCTCAAGACCGATGCCGATCTTCTGGATGATATGGAAGTTACAAGGAAAGAAACAGATCTTGTTGTCTCCATCCTCGGACTCGCTCCTGAAGACATGGTTCTTGACCTTTGCTGTGGACAGGGAAGGCATGTCCTGGAACTGTCAAGAAGGGGGTTTTCAAACGTCGAAGGCTATGACAGGTCCCAGTACCTTATCCGGAAAGCAAGAACAAGGGCTCAGAAGGAAAACCTGCAGGTCCGGTTCAGGGAAGGGGACGCAAGAAAACTGCCTTACCCATCTGATACTTTCTCTGTGGTTACCATCCTTGGAAACAGCTTCGGATACTTTGATTCCACTCTGCATGACCGAAAAGTGCTTGAGGAGATTTTCAGAGTATTGAAGCCCGGAGGCAGGGTCTTTATTGATGCTGCAGATGGGGACCATATGAAAAAGAATTTCCAGCCAAGATCATGGGAATGGCTGGACAGGAAGTACTTCGTATGCAGGGAAAGAGCCCTTTCTTCTGATGGCGACCGTCTGATTTGCAGGGAGGTTATATGCCGCAATGACAAAGGAATAATTGCGGATCAGTTTTACGCTGAGAGACTGTACAATAAGGAAAGCCTTTTTGAGCTACTTACAGCATCAGGTTTTAGCAGCCCTACTTTTCATACAACCTTCAGCCCTGTGTCAACAGGCACCCAGGATGCAGGAATGATGGAGCAGAGAATCCTGCTTTCAGCAACGGTTGAAAAAGCCTGGCCGTCTCTGGCTTCCTCTCTTCATTCTGAAAGTAAAAAACCCCTTAGCGTTGTCGTGGTGCTTGGAGACCCGAGAAAGGAAGACCAGGTCAAGCCTGCCTGCGTATTCGATGATGATGATTTCGAAACCGTTAATAGGATGAAAAAGGCACTTGCTGAGATTCCTTACATGAAATTCACTTTCCTGGACAGGCACGAAACCCTTCTCGAAGACCTTAAAAAGAGAGCAGGAAAAACTGACCTTGTGCTCAACCTCTGTGATGAAGGTTTTTACAATGACCCTACAAAAGAGCTCCATGTTCCTGCCCTGCTTGAGCAGTTCAATATTCCATATACAGGTGCGGGTCCCCAATGCCTTGCTTTCTGCTATGATAAGTCTCTTGTAAGGGGGGTCGCTCGTGAGATGCGGATTCCTGTGGCAAAAGGAATTCTCGTTACCGGAGATTCTGATGTTTCAAGGCTTTCCCTCTCTTTCCCCCTGCTAGTAAAACCCAACTCAGGAGACTCAAGTTACGGGATCACGCAGAAAAGCATAGTCCACAGCAGGGAAGAAATATTCGAAATAATGAAGGAGACGAGGGAAAAAATAGGGTCAGATAAGCCTTTCCTGCTGGAGGAGTTCCTTCCGGGGAAGGACATAAGTGTCGGTATCATCGGAAATCCGCCTGTGTACACTGTACTGCCTATCACGGAAGAAGATTACTCTGCAGTTCCGGAAGAACTTCCACAGATTTGCGGGTATGAGGCTAAATGGCTTCCTGATTCTCCGTACTGGAATATCAAATCCGTACCCGCGGGCCTTCCTGAAAAAACCGAAAAAGAAATCGTGAGGTGCTGCCTTGCTCTCTTTACAAGGTTGGGCTGCCGTGACTATGCTCGCTTTGACTGGAGGCTTGACGCCGAAGGCAAGCCAAAATTGCTTGAAGTAAATCCGAACCCGGGCTGGTGCTGGGACGGACACCTTGCAAAAATGGCAGCTTATACCAATATCTCTTACTCCGGTATGCTGGCAGCAATTCTTGAGGCTGCAAAGAAAAGGTATGGTATCGGAACCGGTGTAAAGGCTGAGCTTCATAAGCAAGTCCCTGAACAATCCCCAAGGAAAAGCCCGGCTGAATGTGCTGCGGAATTCGAGGAGGAAGTCGAAGCTAAAGGCTCTATCGATTCAAAGAACGATAGAAAGAGAAATGTTTTCTCCAGCAATTCCGAAACAATACAGGCTCTTTAAGAGTATCTAAAATCAAAAAGTAATCTCAATAAGATCGGTTAAGAAAAAGGTTAGATTTGGAAAAAAGTTATATTCAAAAAAAAACTGCAGTCCAAAAACGACGGAATGCGAAAGATCGATTTCTTCCTTTATTCTTCCCTTTCGCTTTCCTTTTTCTTTTACTTCTGGATGATTATCGTGAGGATATCTTCATCCTCCATAGCATGTTCAAGTCCTACCCTCTGTCCGGGGTGTTTTGCAGACGGGCCCCAGATCTGGGCATAACGGAACTTCCTGCGGAAATCACGGTGCAGGCGGTCACAGATCTGACCTATGTTTGTCCCACTCATTACTATAAGAGGCTCTTCCATATCTGCTGGTCCTCCCTGAGGTTTCAGGTAGACCCGGATAAAGCCCAGGCAGTCGTAGATAGCGTCCTTGAGCTCCTCGATATTAATGCCTTTATGGGCTGAGATAAAAAGTGAGTTCGGGTATATTTTCCGGCATTCTTCTATCAGCTGAGGGTAGGCAAGGTCCACTTTGTTGACCGCAATGAGGGAGCTGACATAACTCCGGTTTTCCAGGACGACATCGATAAGCTGGTCTACAGTGATATTTTCCCTTATCAGGACATGGGCATTGTGGATTTTATATTCATCCAGCACGGCCTTGATGGTCTCTTCATCCAGGTCAAGGTCTATGGTTGAGTTTATCTCGACTCCACCCCTGTCCTTTCTCTTGATGGTAACGTCAGGGGGCACCTCATCCACACGGATTCCTGCCTGGTATAGTTCGTCCATAAGGACTTCATAGTGCTTGGGCTGGAAAACATCGAGCAAAAAGATAACCATGTCGGAGTTTCTTATGACCGAAATCACTTCTTTCCCGCGTCCGCGCCCGGAAGATGCGCCTTTTACAAGCCCGGGTACGTCAAGGAACTGGATTGTTGCACCTTTGTGCTCAAGCACTCCCGGCACGACGGTAAGAGTGGTGAATTCGTATGCTCCTACCTCTGATTTTGCGCCAGTAACTTTATTCAGAAGAGTGGATTTCCCTACCGACGGGAAGCCCACGAGAGTTACGGTACCGTCTCCCGATTTCTTGACCGAGTAACCGTCTCCTCCACTCTTTGAGGAGGCTTTCTTCTCAATTTCATCCCGCATGCGGGCCATCTTGGCTTTCAGCCTGCCTATGTGGTGAGAAGTTGCCTTATTGTACTGGGTCTTTCGAATTTCGTCTTCTACTTCCTGTATTTGCTCCTGTACGCTGCTCATCTGGAACCTGCCGACTTCGGGACTGAAGAAATTATTTTCATAGCACTTTAAAAATGAAACCGCATTCAAACGGTCTCTATAATCCTTTTTTGATCTAAAACAGATCCGTTATCTGGATATTTTATTCTGAATAGTTGGATGCAATATATATACCTATGGAATGGTTTTTATCGCTACTGAATGGTCTTTACTGCTAAAGTTATTTTATTTCCTTGCTACTAAGCTACTAAATGATTTTTACTGCTTGAATTATTTTGTTGGTGTGAAATTATTTTTATTTATTGATCCGGAAATGATGAAATTGGTCTATTTGATGAAATTGGTCTATTATTTATATCTCTCAATAAGTATAATAATACTTAAACCTTCTTGATGGGAAGCTCTCTGGCAAATATGCATAACAAACGTCCTGGTGCTTTCTGATTAATTGGTTGGTATTATTCCGAAATGACCGCATGGCATCTCACGTTCTTTTTTTCACGCGCCGCGCAAGGCTTGACCCGCCTGCGTACAGTAGATCTATACTAAATCAATAGCCTTACCGGTAGCTTTAATACCAAAATACCAACCATGCAGCGGGGTGCGACCAACGCCTTTACTCAAAAGGAATGATTTCTCCAGTTCTCTCATATACCTGCAGCCCTGCCGGAAGCTTTGAGGCGAATTCTGTGGAGCTAAGGGTTTGCAGGAATTTTATTACTTCAGGGGCGTCCTGCACCTCTTTTCTGACCAGGAAGTCATATTCTTCTTCTGCAAATTTTACGAATTTCAGGCCGGTTCTTTCTGCACAGTTCCTTATGCCCACTCCGGCATCAGCCTTTCCTGAATGAACAGCCTCGCAGACTGCAACTTCAGATTTCGCTCCGGAAACATATCCTGGTATTGAGTCCGTAAACCCTTTTTTGCTTATTCCTCTTTCCTTTGCCAGTTCCTCTATTTTCATCTCCAGAAGAGCCCTTGTGCCCGAACCTCTATTCCGGTTAATCAGGCGTTTTCCTGGCAGGTCTTCAAGTCCGGAAACCGGGGTGCCCTGCCTGACAAGGAGCCCTACTTCACGCCTGTACCCTTTAACAAGCACAGCTCCTGAAAGACTCATTGCCTCAACTGTAGGGGTGTTGTGCCGGATTTCACCTTGCAGGGTTCCGTTCTGTCCTTCCGGATGTCTGGAGGGCATATTCACGCCTGCGATATCTGCCGTGCCTGCGGCAATTGCACTGAAACCCCCGCTTGAGCCGCTGTAAAGTGTTCTGAACCTGAGTCCGCTAAGGTCTTCCAGAACATCAAGTCCGGGGCAGAACCCGCCTGCTATGAGCAGGTCCGGCTTTTCAACTTCTCCAAAAAGGGTTACTTCTACCGGAGTTCCTGCTTCTATGAACTCGGTCTTTGGCGGGATTTCTATAAAGCCATCTGCTCCGGAAAGCGATGTTATGGCACCTGAACCCCTGTCTGCAGGATAAACCCGTCCCCTTACCATGCCTACGGGAAGGAGCTGCTGCCTCCCTTCGGAACGGAGGTCCGTACCCATTATTCCTTCTTCCGTTTTTCTGATCTCAGCCTCTGCTCCAAGGGATTTTCTAAGAAGAGGAGCTACAAATTCATTAAAGATCATTAAAGCAGATGTAGGGTTTCCGGGAAGCCCGATAATCGGGACATCTTTTATGACGCCGATGATTACAGGTTTTCCCGGTTTTATGTTGATCCCGTGGGCAAGGGTCTCTCCTGCTTCGTCTATTAACCGGTACATCACATCCCCTGCCCCGGATGATGTGCTGCCCGAAGTCAGGATAAGGGCACACTCCGAAACCGCAGTTTCAAGTGCTTTACCCATCACACTTTCATTGTCCTTTACAATCCCGTAAAGCAGGGGGAAAGCTCCGCATTCCTGGACTCCTGCGTATAGCGTGTAAGAGTTTGCGTCATATACTTTCCCCGAAGCCAGCATTTCTCCCGGATTGGTGAGTTCGTCCCCTGTCGAAATTATCCCTACCTGCAGCCTGAGTACGGGAACTTCTTTTTTTCCTATGGAAGCCAGGACCCCGATTTCTCTTGTGCCCAGTTTCCTTCCCCTGCGCAGCACCCTTTCCCCCTTCAGGATATCAGAGCCTGCTTTCATGATATTTTCTCCCCCGGTTACAGGTCTGAAGATAAGTGCAGTCCCGTTTTCTTCAGAGGTATATTCGACCATAACCACAGCATTAGCCCCTTCAGGAATCGGGGCTCCTGTCGCAATCTCCACAGCTTCCCCTGTCGAGACCGTGAAGTTTGCATCCGAACCTGCGGGGATATTTCCAAGTAACCTCAGCTTTACAGGCTCTGTTTCACTGCAGGCATACGTATCTTCTGCCCTGACAGCATAGCCGTCCATCACAGCTCTCGGAAAAGGAGGGACATTAATTTCGGTAATAATATCCTCTGCAAGGATTTTTCCGTGGGCATTCTCAAGGGCTGAGCTTTCTTTTTCAGGACGGACCTGAAGGCTGTTTATTATTCTCCGGGCCTCCTCCACAGAGACAAGTTCCCGAAATTCTTTGCGTTTCATAAGAGTCAAACCTGAAATCTTATCGGTTTTCAGATGGATTTTTTACCTTAATAGCATTTCCCGGTGCATATCAATCTGTTCTTGCATCCGTAATCGCTCTTACAGCTGGAATCGGCTGGTGCCTGCAGGAGAAAAGTATACAGGGTTGACTGATAAGATTGACTTCAAACGTCGAAAGAAATAGATTCCAGCTAAGAAGGTTGACTGAGAAAGATTTGATCTAAAAAAGAGTTTGGCGGGAAAAATCCCGCCGTTTTTGTTTTTGTCTTCAGAGTCGCGCTCTTTCATTGAGCAGACTCTTTTATTTATAAATAGGTGTGCCCGTGCTCTTGGTTATTTTATCAAAGGCTTCAACCATTTTCATTGTAAGGGGTCCTGGTTTGCCTGTACCTATGAGTCTTCCGTCAAGTTTGGTAACGGGGGCAGATTCGGCTGCAGTTCCGGTGACGAAGATTTCATCTGCTGTGTAGAGGTCAAAAAGGCCGAGATTTGATTCGATGACTTTGTAGCCCATCTCGTCCAGGAGTTCGATGGCTGTGGCTCTTGTGATACCCTTTAAGTTGCTTATTGTGTGGGGGGTAAGGACCTGGTTGTTTTTGACGATAAAGATGTTGTCTCCCGAGCCTTCGCACACAAAGCCGTTCTGGTCAAGGAAGACGGCTTCATCTCCTCCTTTTTCATTGGCTTCAATCTTTGCGAGGATGTTGTTGAGATAGTTCAGGGACTTGATGTTCGGGGACAGGGCATCCGGGGCATTTCTACGGACACAGACGCTGACTCCTGTGAGCCCGACTTCGTAAAGGTCGCCGTACATGGCTCCCCAGCCCTGGGCGATAACAACGACACATGGTTTTTCACACTTGCGGGGGTCAAGTCCGAGGTCTCCGACTCCTCTTGAGACGATGGGGCGGATGTAAGCATCTTTGAGGTTGTTTTTCCTGAGGGTCTCAAGGATTATCTCGGCCATTTCTTCTCTTGTGATGGGGATGTCCATTGCGATTGCTTTTGCTGAGTCATAAAGCCTGTCAACGTGTTCCTTTAACTTGAAGACACGCCCGTTGTATGCCCTTATGCCTTCGAACACACCGTCGCCGTAAAGGAATCCGTGGTCATAGACCGAAACTTTGGCTTCGGATTTTGGGACAAATTTCCCGTCTAAATAAATCAGTAACTCACTCATTTGCAAATCATCCTTTTCAGTTTTTATTATCTGTAGGGTACTTAACTGGGGCTTTCGATCCAGTATAGTCTTTAACCTACAGGTCAATAGCCCATTTAACTTTTTCACTCTTTTACAGTATGTAAGCTCTATGAAAAGCTCTTAAAGAAACTCAGAACTCCGAGAGAGTTGCCATACTGAGATTCTTAATAAACATTCCAAGTAAAGCGGGTAGATACTAAATATATATTACAATTCCGCTTCCACATAAATATTTTAAGATTTTATATCGCACCAATTAGTATGTTCATGCAAAAGGTTTTTATCTTAGAAGGCTCATTTCGTACTCCGCAGTAGGATGAGCAACCAGGGCTCGTGGCTTAGCCTGGATATAGCGCTGGGCTTCTAACCCAGACGTCGGGGGTTCAAATCCCTTCGAGCCCGCTTTATTCTTCTTGCTTACTTTTGATTAATTTCTGGTAAATAAACCTCGACCTTCTTCCTGATGTTCTTATACTTTTTATTGAGATTTCCACTCGTTTTCAATTCCTTTTTGTCTTTTTTCGGCAACGGACTTTCAGCATAGCTGCAGCTTTTTACGAAAAACGAAGGCAGAATGCTTGTTACTTTAGTGGCGGGATGAATACCGTCAACGTCCCCGATTTTCGCTATCTTCTAACCTCTAAATACTATTCTGTCCTATACTATGTACTGAATTCCTAAGCGATAACCAGGCCAGGGAAACCAGAACCAATTTGATCTTTCTTCACCTCTGGGACAAGGGTAGGGCCTGTGGACTTGTGGAGTTTGCTCCGAGGTATGAAGCAGGAAGCCCGTTACTTCAGTGATGGGTAGTTCACGGAGGCCTGTGCAACATCTTCTTCAAATCGAAAAAATTCAAAAACAGGGTTGAAAGTTGAATAAATATACATTAAATAAAATTTGAATAAATATATCTTAAATAAAGTTGATATAAATCTAAATAATAAAAAAGCAGTCTACCGGGGACGCTGATGATATGAAAATTCCCGGTATAATCTCACATAACGCTATTTCTCTGTCTTTAAAAATCCAGATACTGCCAGCTCTTTTCGTTAACTGCTCTTCCGGGTTTCGGGCACCATCTGAACGCTCTCTTCCGAGGGCATGATTATTGCCAGAATAATATATATGACGATCCCGATCCCGTCTATCAGGGCAAGAAGAACAAAGACAAGCCTTACAAAGGTCGGGTCAATACCGAAGTATTTTCCGAGCCCGCTGCAAACCCCAAAGAGCATACGGTCACTCTTACTTTTTGTCAGGCGCTTTTCCATTTTATAAACCGTGCGTTTTTCTTCTTTTGTCTCTCCCTTCTCTTCGCTGGTTCTTTCCCCTGACTCTGTTCTGGCTTCTTCTTCTTCTTCTTTTATTTCTTCCATTTTTTTCTCAGGTTTTTCCCATGATTTCTCTGTATAGCCAGTTTCAAGTTCCCCCGGAGCCTTGAAATCGCTTTCTTTCGGTTCTATTCTTTCCTGGGGTACAGGCTCTATACTGGCTTCTTCTTCTGTTTCTTCCATTGTTTTCTCAGGTTTTTCCCATGATTTCTCTGTATAACCAGTTTCAAGTTCCCCCGGAGCCTTGAAATCGCTTTCTTTCGGTTCCTTTTTTTCCTCAAAGTCGGGATTTTCCTGCATACTGATTATTCTATTTACGAGGATTTATATTATCCTGCTATTTATCCAACGTTTTTTATAATTATATATCTGATTTCTTCCTGTTCTCTCTCTTCCTTTCAATGGCATTCAGTGCAGCCGCACTCTTGCCCCCTGCGGAAGACTCCGTATAGCATCAGAGGGAGCAGGAGGGCCGCAAAGCCGATCTTAATGCCTTCTGGAAGCAGTTCTCCTGCGCTTCCCAGGGTTGCAGTTGCACTTACTCCCAGCTTAAGGTAAAGCCAGTCAAGAAAGATTCCTGCCCCAAGGGAGCACAGGGAGATTACTCCAAGGTAGAGGGCTGCAGAACGCTTCCCCAGAAAACGGGCTACCATGGTTATGGTTGCCGCATTGGTTGCAGGACCTGCAAGAAGGAAAACAAAAGCCGTGCCAGGGCTCATTCCTTTGGCTACGAGGCTTGCGGCAAGAGGAGTCGAGGCTGTAGCGCAGATGTAAAGTGGAATTCCCACTACAAGCATAACCAGCATTGACCCGAGCCCTCCTCCCAGGTATTCCTGAATCAGGGTTTCGGGAACAGCATAGGAAATTATCCCTGCAAGCAGAATTCCAATCAGCATCCACTTCGAGATTTCTCCGGGAAGTTCTATGTAGGAATATTTCAGTCCTTCCAGGAACTGCTCTTTTACGGATTTTTTGATTCTCCCATCCGGCAATGATTCATTTTTCTCCTGCTCGCAATGCCCGCAGCCGCACGAGGAGGTTTTGCTTTCAGTCGCCTTTGTTGCTGAGGGAAGTGTGAGGGGCAGGACTCCTTTTCCGGATCCGGTCTTCAATTCCAGAGGCATGGCTTTTGAAGGCACCGTATTCAGGGCAGGATATTCCTTTTTTCCTGTTCCGGGAACTTCAGGTGAGCTGCAGCCGCAGGAAGGGGAGTTGCATTTTTCTCCGGCTGCCGATACTCCTACAAGGGTCGAGACTGCAAGGATTTCGGTTTTTTTCCCGGATTTTTCCAGTCTTTTGCCTCCCTTTTTTTCGGTTTCTTCCCCTATCAGCAGGTTGTCTGCAAGCCCTGCAAGAAGTGCAGTTACAAGGGTTGCAATCGGGCGGAAAATAGTCATCAGGGGGTCAAGGAGAGCGTAGGTGATTGCAATAGAGTCCACTCCGGTCTGGGGAGTCGAGATCAGGAAGGACAGAGTTGCACCTCTGGTTGCCCCCCTTTTCCTTATAGACATGGCTGCGGGGATCACTCCGCAGGAACACAGGGGAAGGGGAAGACCTGCCAGGGAGGCGTTGATAACGGAACGGACTTTTCCTGCTGATGTTCCAAGGTATTCCACAATTTTCTGGTCAGGAACGATTACATTGAGGATACCTGCAACGCCGAAGCCGAAAATAAGGTAAGGGGCAGCTTCCACAAAGATTTCCCAGGATGCGAGAAGGATCCCCGAAAGCAGGAAAGGAATGAAGCTGAGGAATTCAAAGCTCATGTTTTTTCCTCCACATGTTCAAGGCACATCTCAATGAGTGTGCGTACATGTTCGTCTGCGATGTAGTAAACCGTAAATTTTCCTTCCCGCCTGACTCTTACAAGGTCAAGCTGCCTGAGGGTCCGGAGCCCGTGAGAGACTGCAGACTGCGTGACTTCAAGAGCCTGCTCGAGTTCACAGACGCACATCTCTTTCTGCCTGAGCAAAAAAAGGATTTTCAGGCGGGTATCCGATTGAAGCGCCTGAAAGACTGCAGACATCCTTGTAATATTTTCGGAATCAGGGACCTTCTGCATCAGGGTTTCTATCTTCTCCGGGTTAACACGATCGCACTTCTCTTGCATGAACATATGAACAACTGTTCATATATTAATGTTTTTCGAAAGACTGCAGAGCTTAGAGACTAAACGGAGGGACTTGAAATTCAGGTTTTGGCTTAAGGTTTAGACTAAGGTTTAGACTAAAGTTTAGACTAAGGTTTAGACTAAGGTTTAGACTTCGGGTTGAAAAGGCTACTTTCTGTAGAAAAACTTAAACCCGCCACTTAATCTCGAAATTTAAGCCCGAAATCCAAATTGTCTTTTCAGATTTTTATTAATAATAGAAAAAATGCTCCGAGCACGAACAGTGCTGACCAGTCGAGTTTCTGCATCCTGAGTTCGTGTAGAGAGGTCCGGCACTGTCCCTGGTAGCACCTGCTCTCCATGGCTTCTGTCACTTCTTCGGCCAGGAGGATCGACCTCCTTATCAGGGGCACTGCAATTGCCGTGGTCCCCCGGCGCAGGTCATGCCTGAGGTCAAGGCCCCGGGCGAGCTGGGCTGCCCTGATAGTCGCTGCGTTTTCCAGGAAACTTGGGAGGAAGCGGATGGAGAGTGACATCATGGTTGCCAGGTCGAAGGAAGTCACTCCGAGGTAGCGGAGCGGCAGGGGACGGAGCAAGCGCTCGATCCCGTTGGTAATCTGGCTCGGGAGGGTACTTGCCGTAAGGAGGGCCGCATAGAGCAGGAGCAGCCCAAAGCGTAAGGAAAGCAGGGTTCCAAGCCTCAGCCCTTCATAAGTAGGGGTAAGCACCGGCAGGGGGACAATGGGAGTCCCTTTAGTTGCAAAGAGCTGGAAACAAAAGATGAAGAACATAAAAAAGAGTAGGGGGCGGACCGACCTGAGCAAAAAGGAAAGGCGTACTCCCGAAATCCCGGTCAGCAGGAGGAAAAATGCAATAAGTAACCCCATCCCGGCAAAACTCTCTTCCCTGAAGACCAGGATGCTCAGGCACATCACTGCCCCAAGCTTGGTCCTGGGGTCCAGCCTGTGCAGGAGGGAATTCCCGTAGACGTAGTTGAATGCAGTCTCATACATTGTCCCTCACCACCGTTTCAGCCATTTCCTTCTCCGTTGTTCCCGTTTCATCTGCCTTCATTTCAGCTTCTCTTTTTTCTGATATTCCCCTCTCTTTTTCCTGCATTTCCGGCCTGAGCTTTTGAAGCTCTTTCAAGGCCTCTTCTGCCGTAAAGATGTCCTCCCTGAGGTCGGCTCCCTTCCTGTTCAGTTCTTTCATAAGCCTGGTGAGCAGGGGCACCGGGGAATGCCCTGCACGGAGGTATTCTTCAGGGCTGCCTGTAAACACGATCTTGCCCTCTTCCATTGAAATGACCTTCTGGGCGAAGGGCAGGATTTCTTCCATGTTGTGGGACACAATAACGATCCCTACTCCCTTTTTATGAATCTCTTGAAGCCTTCCGAGCAGCTTGGTCCGGCCTTCGGGGTCCAGGCCTGCAGTGGGTTCGTCCAGCACCAGGTAGGCCGGGCGAAGCGCCATGATTCCCGCAAGTGCAACTCTGCGTTTCTCTCCCCCGCTCAGGCTGAACGGGGAGCGGTCTAGGATCCGGGTATCAAGGTGTACGAGAGACAGGGCATCATGTACCCTTTTTTCAAGTTCTTTTCCCCGGATCCCGAAGTTCGAAGGGCCGAAGGCAACTTCCCTGTATACGGTTTCCTCGAAGAGCTGGTTCTGGGAATGCTGGAACAGCATGCCTACTTTTCTGCGCACTTCCCGGCTATTGGTGTCCAGCCCGTCCACGGTTACCCTGCCGCTTTCGGGGTGGAGAATCCCGTTGAAATGTTTAATGAGTGTGGATTTTCCTGCTCCTGCGGTTCCTGAGATGACGGCAAATTCCCCTCTTGCGATCTCCAGGGAGACGTTTTCAAGGGCAGGCTTCCTTTTCTGGTTCCCGGAATAGGAATAGCTTAGATTTTCCACCTTGATTCCCATATCTCCTCCGCAAGATTTTCTATTGAAGACAGCCGTTTCCAGTCAAAGGTAAAGCCGCGGGCTTCCAGGCTGTTCAGCAGTTCAACGACAGGGGGAATTTCCAGGCCGAATTTCCCCGGCTCAGGGGCTTTGAAAACGGTTTCCGGTTTTCCTTCCTGCACTATTTCCCCCCTGTCCATCACGATTATCCTGTCAGCGTACAGGACTTCTTCGAGCTTGTGCGTCACATACACGATGGTTCGGGCTTTTCCCCGCAGCTTTCGGATGATTTCCCGGACCTGCTCCCTGGATCTGGAGTCCAGCATGGAGGTTATTTCGTCAAAAACAATGCACTCGGATTTCATTGCAAGGGCCGAGGCGATAGCCGCGCACTGGCTCTGCCCTCCGCTTAGGGTTTTTGGGGAATGGTTTTTGAAGTTCTCAAGTCCCACCACTTCCAGGGCCCTGTCTACCCTTTCCTGGATTTCGTTCGGGGGCAGGGCAAGGTTTTCGGGCCCGAAAGCCACGTCTTCTTCCAGGGTTGTGCCTACGAACTGGGTGTACGGGTTCTGGAAGACCATGCCCACGGTCTGCCGGATTTTGAGAAGATTCGAAGGATCTGCCGTGTCCATGCCGTTTATGAACACTTTCCCTTCTATCGGCTTCAAAAGCCCGTTCAGGTGCCGGATTAGGGTGGACTTTCCCGAACCGTTCCTGCCAACTATCCCGAGAAATTCTCCTCTTTCTATTTCGAGGTTTATTTTCTTCAGGCCCCGTGTCCCATCAGGGAAGTTGTAGCTAAGGTCCTCTATCCTGATCATTGTTTTTGGCTCTTTGCTGTTTTTGGCTTTTTGCTGTTTTTGGCTTTTTGCTTACTTTTTCAGATCCTGTACCTGGAAGCTATATGGGCAGCAATTGCCAGTTTCAGGATGTCCCCGATAATGAATGGAAGCACTCCCAGGGTTATTGCTTGCAGGAGGTCCAGTTTGGCGACAAATGCCAGCTGGGCCACGCCCAGAACATAGACGATTACGAGCCCTATGCCTATATAAAGAGCATTTGAGAGGTAGTCGTTTTTTCCGCTCTTCTCACTCAGGTACCCTATTACAAATGCCGCAATTATGAAGCCTATTATGTATCCGCCTGTTGGTCCCAGGATCACGC
>NZ_JJOV01000038.1:0-22001 GCF_000979385.1 Methanosarcina sp. 2.H.A.1B.4 | reverse complement strand
GGAGGGTTAGCCTGATCCTGTACGGGTCCACCTCCTGAGCTACACTGCTCCCGAAGCGTGCCGATAGAAGGGAGGTGAGGACTCGGGCAAGGGTGCCGTTGGTGTTGTGCCCGAAACAGGCGTTCAGGGTCACAGCATCTCCTTCGTCTTCGATAACGATTGTATCCGCATCCGGGAGGGGAAAGCCTCCTTCAACATGGTCCCGGAGCAGGCGGATAACTTCAAGCACGGCTGTCCTAGCTACCGGATATTTCAACTGCAGCTTTTCCGCAACTGCCTCATCATCGAGCCCTTCGCGGATGAGAGCTGCGGTTTCAGCCCTGAGCTTTCCCACACCCTGGGCTACCTCAAAGGGCACAGGGATCTCTTCTCCGGTCCAGCTCGGGACTTCCCCCATGCCTTCGACCGGCTCGACCTTGATCCTGTCCCGGCCCGGCTCCCTTTCCCGGTCAGGCATCTCAATGACCCGCCACATATCCCCTTTAGTTATGAAAACGGCTCCGGGCTGGGCGAAATTTACCACAAAGGCTTCGTCCAGCACCCCGATGGACTTTCCACTCACAATGTCATAGATCTCGTACTTCTTTTCGTCCGGGATCATGGAAAGGTTGTCGTAATAGTACTCCCAGCTCTTCCTGCGTTTTTTCACAACATTTGAGCCTTTCTCGTGCCAGACCAGCCTGTAGTCCCCGATCTGGTCCACAACCCGCTGCAGATCTTCAATCCGCAGGTCCTTGAATGTGTAGGTCCGCCCCAGGATCCTGAAAATCCTGTCAATTCCGACCTCCCCGAAATCCATGACCATACCTGCAATCTGGTTTGCCACAACGTCAAGGGAATTCCTGTGCGGGGAAATCTCTTCAACCCTGCCTTCCAGTGCAGCCTTTGTAATTGCCATGCTCTCGGCAATGTCATCTGCTTCCATGGAGATGATCGTGCCCCGGGAAACCTCATGCAGCCTGTGCCCTGCCCTCCCCACCCTCTGAAGCAGCCTTGAGACCTGGCGCGGGGACCCGTACTGAACCACCCGGTCAACATTTCCTATATCGATCCCGAGTTCCATTGAAGACGTGCAGATAAGGCCCCTGAGGGCTCCGGACTTGAAAGCCTCCTCGGCTTCAACGCGGGCTTCAAAGGAAAGGGAACCGTGGTGAACGCCGATGGATGAGCCCAGTTTCCGGAAACCCGCTGCAAGAGCTTCCGCACTCTGCCGGGTATTCACAAAAATAAGGGTGGACTGGCTTTCTTCAACGATTTTCCGGATTCGGAAAAGGTGGGAGGCAAACTCAGGCTCACAGCCCACGGTACTTGCAATTTCCAGAATTTCTTTTTCTCCGGCTATATCTCCAGCTATATCTCCGGCTGCACCTCTGGCTGCACCTCTGGCTGCATCTCCGCCTTCGATCCCTCCGGAAAGATGAGAGCTGACTATATCGAACTCCAGCAGCTTCAGCAGGGCAACCTCAATAACCGTAAAATCCCGGTTTGCCCCTGCAAGGAATTTTGCAATCTCCCAGGGGTTCCCGACTGTTGCCGAAAGTCCTATCCTCTGGAATTCTCCTGAAATTTCCACAAGCCGCTCAAGCCCAACAGCCAGCTGGGCTCCGCGTTTCGAGCCTGCAAGCTCATGGATTTCGTCAACCACCACATGTGTTACGGTTTCAAGGTTATGCCGAAGGCGGGAACCCGTAAACATTGCCTGCAGGGTCTCAGGTGTTGTGATTAGCACATCCGGAGGGTTTTTGGACTGACGTTGTCTTTCGCTTTGAGGCGTATCCCCATGCCGGACCTGGACTTTGATATCAAGCAATTTCCCGAGAAGCTCAATGCGGGAAAGCATATCCCGGTTGAGAGCCCGAAGTGGAGTGATGTAAAGGGCAGATATCCCACTCCGCTTCTCCTGCTTCTTCTTAAGGATAGCGTGGAAGACCGGCAGAACAGCTGATTCGGTTTTCCCGGAACCGGTTGGAGCTATCAAAAGAGTGTGTTTTCCGTCCAGGATGAAGGGAAAAGCCCTTTCCTGCGGTTCGGTGGGTTTGGTGAAACCCAGAGTCTTAAGGGCTTCTCGGATTTTCGGATGGAAGGAGTCGAAGGTGTTGTTGAACGTCATTTTTCAAAAGCTCATTTTTGATGCTGTTGTAGCTGATACTGCCTTAAAACCTCAACAGGAAACCTCTGAGTCTTTAGCATTTAGGAAAGAACGTTCAACCTTAAATAGGTTACAATACTGTAAAATACCCCTCCCTTTCAGCCTGCGGCTTCCGAGAAAGGGGTCTTTCCGCCTGCGGAGATAAATGATGTACTATTCACCGCCGGGACTGGGAACGGCCTTCCTATAACTATACCACATTAAAATCTGGAATTATTCATCCTGAGAAGTTAGCAGCTACCCCAACTTTGGTGGTACTATCTTCCAATACATTATCAGGTTTTTTCGTATCATCCGGACCATTTACGGGCAACTCAAATATGAAAGAGGACCCTTTTCCCTGAACACTTGTAAACCATACTCTGCCCTTATGCATATCAACAAACTTTTTTACCAGAGCAAGCCCCAGGCCAGTACCTTCGTACTGCCGGTTCATGTCCGAATCAATCTGTTTGAAAGGCTCAAAGAGGTATTTCCGGTCTTCTTCCGAGATCCCTATGCCGGTATCTGAGACCCGGATCTGAATCATATTTTCAGACATCTCGGCTGAGATTCTTACAAACCCGCCAACGGGGGTGAACTTGATAGCATTACTTATGAGGTTATAAAGAATCTGTTTGAATCTTACTTTGTCAGCAATGATAGACAGGTTATCTTTGACATTGAATTCTATAGAAATATCTTTATTTAATGCGCTTGCGGAGGCTATAAACTTCAAGTCTTCAAAAACTTCGGAAACGAAAAAACATTCCAGGTTTAGTTTCATTTTCCCGGCTTCAATCTTTGAAAGGTCAAGGATATTGTTTATAAGGATGAGGAGGTGGTTTCCACTGCGTGAAATATTATTTAAATATCGCTTAGTTCTTTCATCAAGTTCTCCATTTATACCTTCGAGCAGCAGGTCCGAAAAACCTATGATAGCAGTAAGAGGGGTCCTCAGTTCGTGGCTCATGGTAGCGAGGAATTCACTCTTTACCCGGCTTGCACCCTCTGCAGCAAACTTTGCCTGAAGCAGTTTCTTTTCGGTTCTTTTACGCTCGGACAGATCAATGAAACTTTCAACAAAATAATCTCTGTCCCCTATAGTTACCGGAACCACACTCTTAAGGATCGGGATGACTTCCTTTTGAGCATTGATGATCGTTTTTTCTGAATGATCCATATTCAGTCCAAGATCACTGATAGGACATTTTCCGACCTCGGCAGGACAGATAAATTGGTGACATATATTTCCGACAATCTCTTCTTTTGATCTCCCGATCGTTTTAATTGCAACGGGATTTACATCAACTATTTTGTGGCTTGAGGCTTCGATTAGCAATATTCCACATAGGCTTTTTTCCAGTAAAGCACTCAATCTATCTCTTTCTTTTTGCGCCAAACGTTCCGATTCTTTACGCAAAGTTATGTCCCGGGCGATAATAAGGAGTTTTTTACTTTTTTTACCCATTACAGAGGAACTAACCTCTATGTCGAGGATACTATCATCTGACCTTTTGATCTTAGTCTCAAAAAGCGCCGATCCGTTCTCCAGAGTTACGTTCAATGCGTTCCGGAAGTCGGGAAGAGATTCTTCAGTAAATAGAGATTGGGGGAGAATTTTTTCAAGATGAACCCTATCATATCCGAGAAGTTTACAGCCTTTAGGGTTAACTTCCAGAATACGCCCCCCATTTGTTATGAAAATCGCATCATTGGACTGCTCAAATAGAGCCCTATATATTTCTTCTTTAGCCATTAGATTGTCCTCGGCCAGTTTACTTAAAAACGGATTATTTTCTCATTCTTGTCTCAGGTTCAGCATACACAGGCACTTTTCCGGGATTGAAGAGGTTTAAATTATGAGTAGCTTATCCAATAGAAAAATTTGATACTGCATAATAACATATTACATTTAATTATAAAGATGTGTTGTTGAAGATGGCATCTGTGAGGAGAATATAATTAAAGATAATATACCCATGGATAATAAGGCCAATAACAATACAAAAGTTTTCACAACTTCCCATTCAAACATGAACTTATTTGGGCCTTTTTGAGGTCTCCCCCCTTTTCAGCCTTGGTCGGATATGGTCCAGCTCCCTGAGATTCTTTACTGTCCCTAATTTCGCTCCATCCGGCAGGTAGACTTCAGCCGAATCAAGTTCTATGCTGCCCGAGGAAGATGCCGTTCAGGCTTCTCCGAAATAAAAAAGAAGGGGATTTGCTCCCCGACTGGTCTGTCTGCTTGGCAGGACAAACTCGAACCTGCAGAACAAAATTAAGTCTGAAATCAATCAGTCTTCCCTTTTCATCTGCGGGAAAAGGATTACTTCCTTGATGGATTCGAGACCCGCGAGGATCATGGTAAGGCGGTCGATTCCGAGCCCCATGCCGCCGGTTGGGGGCAAGCCGTATCCAAGGGCTGTTATGAAGTCGTAATCGATGGTCTGGGCTTCAAGGTCTCCCAGCTTTCTTTTCTTATCCTGATCTTCGAACCTCTTCTCCTGTTCAAGCGGATCGTTTAATTCGGAATAGCCGTTTGCCAGTTCCCAGCCGTTGAGGAAAAGCTCGAAGCGCTCGACAAAACCTGCTTTCTCCCTGTGATTTTTGGCAAGAGGGGAGTTTTCTACAGGGAAATCGTATATGAAAGTCGGGTTTATCAGCTTGTCCTCTACCAGACCTTCAAAAAGCAGAGCAAGGAATTCACCGTGGCTCTTTGCCTTTTCGTAATCTTCAATCCTGTTCTCAATGGCGATTTTCTTCAGCTCTTCAATAGAGTGGGCAAAGACATCAAGTCCGGCATATTCTTTTAAGGCGTCTTCCATGGAAAGCCTCCTCCATGGAGAACGGAGGTTGATCGTGTTTTCGCCCATCTGCACCTCATAGCTGCCTGTCAGCTTGAACACGAGTTCCGAGACCATACCTTCAGTTAAGTCCATCATGTCATTATAGTCCCGGTAGGCCTCGTAGACCTCGATCATCGTAAACTCAGGGTTGTGGGTCGTGTCAATGTCTTCATTCCTGAAGTTTTTGGCAATCTCAAAGACCTTCTCATACCCGCCAACAACAAGCCTCTTGAGGTAGAGTTCAGGGGCAATTCTCAAAAAGAGGTTCTGCCCGAGACAGTTGTGGAAAGTCGTGAAAGGCCTTGCGTTTGCGCCTCCATATACAGTCTGGAGCACAGGGGTTTCAAACTCGAGAAATTCCCTTTCGGCAAGGAACCTTCTGATCTCGGAGATGAGTTTGCTCCTCATGACGAAAATTTCTCTCTTTTCGGCGTTGACTATGAGGTCAAGGTACCTTTTCCTGTACCTGGTCTCGACATCTTTTAAGCCGTGGAATTTTTCGGGGAGGGCGCACAGGGACTTGGAAAGCAGGACAAATTCGGACACACTGATGGAATCTTCTCCTCTCTTTGTCTTGAAAATTTCACCCTGAACCCCTATGATATCTCCGGAGTCCACAAGGTTCTTAAAAGTCTCGAACTCTTCGTCCGGAAGGTTTCCTTTCCTTACAAGCACCTGAATCCTGCCGGTCTGGTCCCCAAGGTCGGCAAATATCATTTTTCCGTGCTTTCTGATGTTATAGAGCCTTCCTGCAGTCCTGACAGATAAGCCCTCGTTATTTTCAAAGTCCTCGAACTTTTTCAGGATATCACAGATATCCCCGTTCTTTTCGAACTTATAGGGATAGGGGTTGAGCCCCTGGCTTATGATACCGTTTAATTTTACAATTTTAGAGTCGTCAAAAGCCCTGGAACCCGATAAATCAGTTTCATCAGACAGGGGCATTTCTTCAGACAGGTCCGTGTTGTTAATTTCCATAGTCATTGAATCAGTACATCCTCATCAAGTGATACGAATTAATCAATTAATGATACGAATAAATCAACTGTAACCGATCAGTGCTAAATTATTAAACCGATCAATAATCAATCAGTAAACCGGAAAAGGTTAACCATAAATGAGTTGATACTAAATAAATAAATAAATAAACAAATAAATAAATAAATAAATAAATAAATAAATTAAAGCCCGGAGCAGAAGGGAATTTTAAAGAATCTGCCATGGACCTGTGAACTTTAAGTTCACTTCTGCGGCTGAAAGCTGCAAGCCTGAATAATCAAGAATAATAACTGTTTATTAGCCTGATTCTTGACATTTATTTTTTTCCATACATCCATGCATCTTATATAAACATTAAGAAAATAGTGTACATATTAAAGAAAAATAATATTGTTTCCCCAGAAAAATTGTTCCCGGAGGTTTTGTTGCAGAAATACAATCTGTATATTCACTCAATGGGTAGCGTACCGAAAGTTCTGTAAAATATGATTGACTCTGTATCCTTTTTCTTTCACCACAAAAAAACAGGATGCAGAGTCAATGGTTAATATAGTCTCATTTATAAAAGCTTATCTTTTCGATAAGGAAGCTGGAATTCGCCAGCTAATTACCTGGTTTTTAAACCTCGTAATGGAGGAGGAAGTCCTCCTCCAAGCTGGGGCGCACCGTTATGAGCGTACTGATTCACGTAAAGCCAGTAGAAACGGTTACAAACCTCGAACTCTCCTGACTAAATATGGGGAACTTGATTTATTAAAGCCTCAATTCCGTGAGTTTCCCTTTGAAACAGAGGTTTTTGAGAAGTATTCCAGAGTTGAAAAGGCCATTTTAACTGCAGTTAGTGAATCCTACCTTCATTAATGGTAAATTATAGAGGACCCTAATCTGATAAGACAAGCTCTAAAAAAGGTTCCAAAAAAGAAGCAAAAAGAAGTAGCAGATAAGATAAAAGAAGCATTGTTAGACCGTCAGAAATACAATGAGTTGATAGGGGAACGGGATAAAATGGGATATAAAAGTGCAGCTGATACTCTTGAGAATTTTCAGTATGACGTAATGAATTATATGCAGTTCCCGGAAAGTTGAAGAATGGATTACTGGAAACAGGTATATACTAATGGAACAGTAAGCAAAAAGGAAAACTAAAAGGGTATAGAGGAAATTTTACAGAAAAATTGGCACACTGCTGAACGCCACAAAATATTTTTTATAAGTAGCAGCCGTTTTTCCAGTATTCAAAACTTTCTTGTTTTTTCAGGCTTTCAGGAAAAAAAATCGTCCCTGCTACATGGTTTATATTTCGGTATTAGAGCTCATAGCATAGTTATTAAGTTCTTTTTTATCTACTGTACACTGAAGGGCTCAAGACTTGAGCGGGGGGTGAAAAGAGATAACAGAAGTTGTCATTTGTGGTCATATAAGAATTAAATTATTTACTTAAGGTCATACTTATTCAAACCTGATTATTTTAGATAAATAGGACTGATGAAGACATATGTATCAAAACATTGTTTCTTGAAAAGTCCGGGTGGTGTTCCCTGTTTATTTCAACTGAATACTCCATTGCTTTTAGCGAGGTGCATCACCGCAACTTTGATTTTGCTAAAAAAGTCCAATGTTTTTCTTAAACAATGGAGTCTCAAAATATATATTGAAACTTTCCTACATTATCTATGAAAAACAATATGCACTAATGAAACAAGTTTTCGAGATAACTCTTGAATGTATGAACTTTTTCGAATCAGTAAATAAATGGAAAAACAAATCAAATAACTTTTTTCGGAATTTTGTCTAACGGTAACGTTTATATCATATTATATCTTATTCTGAATAATAAATCTGTTATAAGTAATTTAATATAAAAAGTGCGATGGACAACCAGCTTGAATTCTCTATATTTGGAAGAGTGAAATAAATATCACATAGTTACTTAAAGTTTCTGAAACGAGCCAGATCTTGAGAAATACTCCCAAAATATATTCAAATTAATAACGCCATACATTGCAAATAATTTTGGCTTTTTGTTCACTCCAATTTAAGAGAATACAAATTTCCGTTAATGAGAGATTAAGCATCTTTGCTTGTTTAGCTTAGCTATCTTTCAGGTATAATGATGCTGTTCGTGATACGAAGTGGATAGATGAATAAAAAATGAAAAGCTTGCTGACACATTAAAAACATAATTAATAATTTTTAATATTAATAATATAAAAAACAAATGAAATACAAAAAATCAGTTATTAAATCCCGTAAAATTCATTAGAGGCAATAAAAATAATTATTAAGTTATGTACGAGGATTTGGGATGAGAAAAACAATGACATTTTCAGACGGATGAGGAGCGCTTGAATATGAAATACCAACGCGTTAATATTTCCAATAAAGTGCTTTTATGTTTGATTTTATTTTCTCTAATATTGATGAGCGCTTATGTTACACATGCCGAAACTCCAGGTAGGCAATTTGCGTATATTTCGAACAGCAACGACAACACTGTCTCTGTAATTGACACATCCACAAACACTGTTACAGACACCGTACCTGTAGGAAACTATCCTATGGGAGTTGCAGTTTCCCCGGATGGAAAAAAAGTATATGTGGCGAACTTCCGCAGTAACACTGTCTCTGTAATTGATACAGCCGCAAAAAGTGTTACAGACACTGTTAGTGTAGAATCCGGACCTATTGGAGTTGCAGTCAGCCCGGACGGAACAAAAGTATATGTGACAAACCGTTATAGCCACACTGCTTCTGTAATTGACACAGCCACAAATACTGTTACAGCGACTGTGAAAACTGAACTTGGCCCCTGTGGAATTACAGTTAACCAGGACGGAACAAAACTATATGTGGCGAATTGTGAAAGTAGCACTATTTCTGTAATTGACACCTCTACAAACACTGTTACAGCCACAGTGTCCGTAGAAGAATGGCCTATGGGAGTTGCAGTCAACCCGACGGGAACAAAGGTATATGTGACGAATTGTGAAAGTAACACTATTTCTGTAATTGACACCTCCACAAACACTGTTACAGCCACGGTGCCTGTAGAAGAATGGCCTATGGGAGTTGCAGTCAACCCGACGGGAACAAAGGTATATGTGGCAAACCAGGGCAGCGACACTGTCTCTGTCATTGACACTACCACAAACACTGTTACAGACACCGTACCTGTAGGATCTGGACCTGCTGGAGTTTCAGTGAATCCGGCTGGTACAAGAGCATATGTGGCAAACCAGGGCAGCGACACTGTCTCTGTCATTGACACTACCACAAACACTGTTACAGCCACCGTATCTGCAGGATCCGGACCTATTGCCTTCGGGCAGTTTATAGGTTCTGTTCCTGTAAAAGAACCCGTTCTTCCTGTTGCCAATTTCAGTAGCAACGTCAGCAGTGGTTATGCTCCTCTCTCTGTTCAGTTTACTGACAGTTCCTTAAACGCAACCGGATGGAACTGGGACTTTGGAGATGGCTTTAACTCAACAGAACAGAATCCAAAGCATATTTACTCTACAACAGGAAACTATACTGTCAATCTTACAGCAAGCAACCTTAATGGAACTGATTCAAAACTTGCTACAATAACCGTTTTCGAAGAGCCTGTTCTTCCTGTTGCTAACTTCAGCAGTAACGTGACCAGCGGCTATGCACCTTTGTCTGTGCAGTTTACAGCCCCATCGGAAAATACAACAGAATGGAACTGGGACTTTGGGGACGGGGCTACTTCAATTGAACAGAACCCAGTACATACATACTCTGCAGCAGGGACCTATACTGTTAACCTTACAGTAAGTAACCTTAATGGTACGGATTCAAAACTTGCTACAATAACCGTTTCCGAAAAGCCCGTTCTTCCTGTTGCTAACTTCAGCAGCAACGTGAGCAGCGGTTATGCTCCTCTCTCAGTCCAGTTTAACGACAGTTCTTTAAACGCAACTGGATGGAACTGGGACTTTGGAGATGGCTTTAATTCTACAGAACAGAATCCAAAGCATATTTACTCTACAACAGGAAACTATACAATTAACCTTGCAGCAAGCAATGGAAATGGTACTAACTCGACTTTTGCCACGATAACTGTTTTAGAATATAACCCTGCTTACAGCATTGATAAAATAGTTACTGATGTTGCAGGAAAAGGACCATCAGCTAATGTAACAGGAGCAGGAGAGGTCATAAGATACCAGATTAATGTGACAAACGACGGAAACATTGACCTGACAAACGTAAACGTTACTGATCCTCTTGTTGCAAATCTCACAAGTCCATCTGGTGACGATTCTCAAACAGGAATTCTTAATGTTGGAGAAAAATGGACCTTTACCGGAACTTACACTGTTACTCAGGCTGACCTGAACAATAACGGTGATGGAGACGGTTTCATAAACAACACAGCAACTGTTGACTGCGATCAGCTTGATCCTGAAAACGACAGCGAAGCTGTCCCGATAACAAGATCACCGGATTACACCATTGACAAAACCGTAACCGATTTGTGTGGAAGCGGACCTTCAGCTAATGTAAACTCTGCTGGAGATGTCATAAGCTACCAGATAAGAGTCAACAATACTGGTAATGTTGACCTTACCAATGTCAGTGTTACTGATCCTCTTCTAAAGAATCTTACAGGTCCTCTGGAGTCTGTGAATGCTAACGGAGTTCTTGAAGTAGGAGAGAACTGGACCTACACCGGAGCTTACACTGTCACTCAGGCTGACCTGAACAGTAATGGTGGAGGGGACGGTTTCATCAACAATACAGCAACCGTTGATTGTGATCAGCTTGGTCCTGAAAATGACAGCGCGGCTGTTCAGATAATAAGATCACCGGGTTACACCATTGACAAAACCGTAACAGATGTTTGCGGAAAAGGACCTGCAGCTAATGTTACCTCTGCTGGGGATGTGATCAGTTATCAGATTAAAGTTGAGAATAATGGTAATGTTGACCTTACCAATGTCAGTGTTACTGATCCTCTTCTTGGAGATCTTACTGACCCTCTGGAATGTCTGAATACTGATGGAATTCTCGAAGTAAGAGAAAGCTGGATTTACCGTGGAACTTACACGGTTACTCAGGAAGATCTGAACAATAATGGCGGAGGAGACGGTTTCTTAAACAATACTGCAACAGTTGACTGTGCTGAACTGAATCCGAAAAGAGATAGTGTTGCAGTCTCGATGGAACAGAAACCTGCTTGCAGGATTAATAAAATTGTGATTGATGTTGCTGGAAATGGTCCAGAAAGCCGTATATGCTCTGCAGGAGATGTTGTCAGCTTCCAGGTTAATGTAACAAATAACGGAAACATCGACCTTAACAATATAAGTGTCAGGGATTCCCTGCTTAACCTTCGCGGCCCATATGGGGACACTGGCTTGGTTGGGCTGTATCAGTCCTCTCTAACCCGGTATACGAATGGTGGTGATGGTATTCTCTCAGTTGGAGAAGCCTGGTATTACCTTGGAAATTACACTGTCACTCAGGAGGATCTGAACAATAACGGCGGAGGAGATGGTTTCCTCAACAGTACTGTGACATTTGACAGTTCTGAGACCGAGCCTATAAACGAAACTACCATCCATTACGTTGATGAAAGCGGTAATGAAAGCGAGAATGAAAGTTCAGGAATCCGGATTGAACGGAATCCGGATTATTCAATCTACAAGTCCGTAGTCGAAGTAGAGAATGGAAAAGACGGGGCAGCCGACAATGCCGGTGATGTCATTCGATACAGGATCTTCGTAAAGAACGAAGGTAACGTTGACCTGACAGGAGTTTCAGTAAACGACCCGATGATTACTCTGGAAGGACCTTCGGAGTCAAAAGCTGCTGATAGAGTTCTTGAAGTAGGAGAGAGCTGGACTTACACTGGAAACTATACTGTAAATCAGGAAGACATAAACAGTAATGGTGGAGGTGACGGATATATCGACAACACTGCGACTGTGAGCTGCAATGAGCTTTCAAATAAGAATAGCAGCGTAAAAGTGCTTCTTCCTGCTGCCGAGATCTCAGGAAGCAGGAGCAGTCACGGAAGTGGAACTGGCAGTGCACGTATTGTTTCGGATACTTCTGAAAACGTTGACGTGAACAGAACTTCGACGGAAGAAAATGAGACTCGGATTCAGTTTGAAGAAGAGACTGAATATGTTAAAAAAGAAACTGGAAATGAAACAGCAAAACCACAGACTACAAATGAAGGAATTAAAAGCAAAATATACCCTGTAATGAAAATGATTTACGGAATAGCTTTTCTGTTGATCGCTGGTCTGCTTATTGTATTTTTATACAAAAGAAGACAGGAAGAACAGAAATAAATAAGGTACTATTAAAGATGTGATTAGCGACGCTCGAGAGAACGCCGGGTAGCGTACCGAAAGTTCAGTAAAATATGATGGAGAGAACTAACAAGGAGATCAAAAGAAGAAGCAAAGTTGTGGGAGCATTCCCAAACCAGGAATCAGTATTGAGACTAACAGTCTCAATACTGATTGATATAAATGAAGAATGGATTACTGGAAACAGGCATATACTAATGGAACAGTAAGCAAAAAGGAAAACTAAAAGGGTATAGAGGAAATTTTACAGAAAAATTGGCGCACTGCCACTCAATGTATTAATTTACAGGAGTTATGAGCTAATTTACAGGAGTTATGAGCTTTCCACCACCTTAAAAGAAATCCGGAATTCCGTCCCAAGATCCCGTTTAAGCTCCAAATTCCCATCCAGCTGGTCAACGAGGATGCTTACTAGCTTCAGTCCCAGTGTTCCAATATTTTCCAGTTCAATATTTTCAGGAATTCCTTTCCCGTTATCTGAAATTATCAGGCTGAAAAGGGATTCATCTGCTTTATCGCTCTTTTCTTCCCTGCAAAACTTGATTCGGATTTTCCCTTCTTTTTCAGAAAATGCATGTTTGAGGGAATTGGAAACAAGTTCGTTAACAATTATCCCTAATGGGACTGCGATATCCATGTCAAAGAAGATGTTTTCTTCAAGGTCCATGTTCAATCTGAGATCATCATTTCCAAGTCTGTATGTTTGGAAAAGGTTCTCAGCGAGTCCCTCAATATACGATGAAAAGTTAAGTGTGTCAAACCCTCCACCTTTGTACAGTTCCTCATGGATAAGAGCCATTGATATAACTCTGTCCTGACTTTCCCTGACGGCTTCCAGAACTTCCGAGTCCTTAATATCCTCTCTGTTATTGAACTTTTCAGCCTGAAGGTCCAGCAGGGAGGAGATTACCTGCAGATTATTCTTAATTCTGTGGTGGATTTCCTTTTTGCGGACAATTTCGATATTTGCCAGAGCTTCTTCAGCCTCTTTTCTCTTGGTGATGTCAGTTAGCATACTTATTGAGCCCATAAACCTGCCATCCTTATCAAAAAGGGATTTAGCATTTACGAGCACCCATAAGGATGACCCGCCCTTATATATTAATTTCAATTCGTAGCTCTCATTGATACCCTGATTTCTCCTTTCCTGATTCAATCTGACAATAGCCTTACCTTCTTCACTGGCGAAGTCCCATATCTCTCTGCCAATCATTTCATGCTGAGCATATCCCAGCATCTCCGCCATTTTTTGATTCACGTAAATAGTCCTGTCTTCAGCATCAATAATCCATATGCCTTCATTTGCTGTCTCCACAACACTGCGGTATTTTTCCTTGCTCTCTCTTAGCGAATTCACCAGAGCGTCACGCTCAACCAGCGACCGGGCCAGCTTTATGTTGCTATAACTTAGCTGCGAGCTCATGTTGGCAAGCCTGGTTAAGAAGTTCATGCCCGCGTTCACGGTTTCCCATTTCAGCCGCGGGACTTTCTCAAGCGCTGCTATGTATTCCTCTTCGTTGAAGCCGTATTTTCTGGCCTGGGCTCGGAAAAGTTCATAGTTTAAAGGCTCATTTTCAAAAAAGAACTGCCCTGAGAACATATTACCGATATGCTGACCCTCCACCATAATGGGAGTCGCTATGTCCCACATATTGTTCCTGCACCTGTACAATTTAAACTCTCCAGGAAGAACCCCCGCGGATAGCTTTGTATCGCTTTCCACACAATGCCTGGAGGTTTCAGGGTGGATCCTGTGGAATCTGGTGCAGATCTCCTGCCATCCGACGCCAACCAGAACATTGCCTTTGAGGTCGACCAGAGCCATGGAAATGTGAGCGAACCTGTAGAAATCATCCATGAGGGACTGGATCTCCAGGGAATCAATAATATCAGCAAGTTCCAGGTTTACTATCTCCCTATCAGAAGAGAAAATGCTCTCCAGTTCAGGCCTGATAAACTGCTCGGCCCGGCTCAGAACCTCCTCTTCTGCCTTTTCGCACACCCACTTGATTTCACTTTCCGAGGTGATACGGGACTCCAGATCTCGCCAGTTCTTCTGTTGAGTTTCCCCTGTCCTTTTACCCCCGGTTATATTTTTCCACCTGGAGTTCTCTATCCGTTCCCATTTTCCGTCCTTTTTGATCAAAATAAATTGATGGCTTGGGGCTGCATCAATAATATCTGCTGTACTGGCCTTTTCGAGAAAATACGGATACAGGGTTATTGTCTGGTATTTTCCAATAACAGAATTCACTTTGTTCTCATAGTTAGCAAAATTATCCCTAGTTCCTTCTTTCAACCAGGAAGTATTCACTGCTGCTCTAAGCCCTTCAAAGCCATTTGCCAGAGCCCTGTTTAATTTTATAACCCAGTCATGTACGACTGTTTCAGAATCAAAAACGTCTTCATTTGCATGTCCCTGGCCACAGGAAGTAATTTCTATTTGCCCTTTTTCCAGATAAGCGTCAATATCTGGAACAGCCATTCTCAGGGCTTTTTTTGCCTCCTCTACTCCTGAAGGTTGTGATGTGACCCAGAAACAAAACTCATTATTTTCCAGCCCTGTTTTGAAATATGGGATGAGTATATTCACCAGATCTTCTTTTGTCTGTTGGAATTGGCAGGGGTGAGTTCCCCTGGGCACATTTCCAATGATGTCAATTCCAGACTTCCTCAAATTTTCTCCCATTCTACTCTACTCCAGTTATAAAATAATTAAAATTTAATTGTCTGCGAGTAAGCCTAACAATTATTATATTATAGAGGAGTATAAATTGCACATTAATAATAATGAGACTCTAGAATTATTTTCCATCTTCAGATATAATCTCAAAATAATCAGAAAATTTATCATAGTAATAATTTGAATCCGTAATATATCTTTAATTTCATAAAGACATTTGGATATGTTGATAAATGTTTTGTTAAATGGATTTTAAAGGGAAAGTTAGGAGAGTAAATTGAAGAAAATGTGTATCTGGTCAGAACCTTAAAAATCAGAAAGAGAAGAGGGCTATTTTTCTGGAAACTTAAAATCTTTTGCAAAAAATACCAGCCAAAAAATTACTTTGTAACAAAACCGCTCTTATATTTAAAGCCAAATCCTCTGGTTGCCTGCCCATTGGCTCATACTTGTTTCTCCGGGTTTTTGCGCCTCCTGAATCCTATCTTACTTCTAACCTTTGTATGCTGCAGCTTGCGGATGTTCTTGATCAGCCCGAGCCTTGTCCCGTCCAGCAGATATATTTCGGCATCCTCAAGTTCGATTCCCCCGGAAGAAAAAACCGGACCCAGAAGGTCTTCCTGAGTTGACTCATTAAAGGGGACGCCCCCGCAGAGCTCATTAAAAGCAGGCATAATAAAGACCTCAGGGTCTGCCCAATCTCTCCTGTTTTCAAAATCAAGGTTTCCGAAACGAGTTTTCAGGGTTTCAACATTGAATCTGGTCCTGATCCAGGCAGGTTCAACTATAGAATACCCGAAGGTATCGGTAAAACGGACTGTCGGATGGTTATGGGCAGTAATTACGTGGGATGCAGCCAGAAGTTCAGGTGCAGGCCAGGTATGCCCGTGGAAATACCCCACTCCGTCAATGACCGCACCGCGTACCGAATGAACCCTGATATCCTTCTGCCCGCTGAAAAGAGATTCGATTCCTCCATCATGATTTCCCGGAAGAATATCTACATGTGCGTATTCTGCAAGCGTTTCAAGAAAATGAGGGATCTCATCCTTCTCCTGCCAGGAGATCTGAGGAACATTATGCTTCACATCCCCAGGGAGCACTATCCGGTCAGGAGAACATGTTTGTATATAGCCAAGAACCCGGTCCAGCCGGTCTTTTATCCGGCTCGGTAAATTGATCCCGCTCCTGTAGAGGTCCCACTCGATTCCGAGGTGGATATCGGCAATTACAAGGGCGGTTTCCGTGTTTCGGACAATGAGGGCTGGCTCGTTGAGGATTGGGATGATTTCAGGGGGCATGCAGGATCAGCAGAGAAGTAGTTCTTAAAATGTGAAGCCCGGTTTTTCCCGGTTTTCAGAATTAAATTTCACTTCCTTATTTCAAGAGCGTCCGGATTCTTTTTCCGAAAGCTTTTCAACCTTTTCCGAGAGCTCTTTCATCATATTCCGCATCTCGGCAAGCTCGTCCTGCACCTCAAGGATCCTGTCATACATGGGGCTCCGGTTGTCCTTAACTGCCTGTTCCTGGGAAAAACGCTGTTTGCTCGGCAGGACATAAACGTACACAAACCACATCGCAACAAAGCCTATGATACTCAACCCCGCAAAAAAGAGAAAATACTGCGGAAAAACGGTCCTGATATACGAGTCCCCTTCACTGTAATACTGAAGCCGGGAAATCATCAGGAAATTGAGGATTGAAAACAAAAACATTGCCTCACCCATAAGGGTAAGCAGCCCCCCGACCCGGGTGGACATTTTCCTCTGTTTTGGGATAAGTTTTTCAAACACTCTGGTCACCTTTGGAATAAAAAATAGGAGATAAAGGTTTAGGTATTAAAGGTTTAGATATAAAAATTATGACTATCAAAGAATATAAAATATTGCAGGACCCGGCTCATTAATTATTTCTGGCATCCAGATCCGTAAGCCTGCTCCAAAGAGAAAATCTAAGATTTTCCGGCCTGGTTTGTAAAAGTCTGATATGTAAAATAGCCCATGACTTCAAAAGGTAAAATGGAAGGGAGAGAAAAAAATAATGGAGATGAAAAATCCCTTTCCCAAACTTATTTAGAAACAAAACTGTAAGACAGCCTCGATTTGACTTCTCATTCGATTTTACTTCTCATTCGATTTTACGTTTCATTTGATTTTACAACCCATCGGTTTTACTTCTCATACTTCAGCACGTCCTCAATCGTATCCACGTACTCGATATCTATCCCGACATTATCCTCGATATATTCCTCGGCGTCCACAACTTCCGGGACTCTTTCAATGACTTCAAAGCCGCTGATTTCCCTTTTTACTAATTTGTAAGTGACAAGCTCACTGTTTTCACCTGGAAGAAGGAAGAGAGTTTTTCCCCCGGCTTCTGCTGCCGTAGCTTTTTCGAAAACTCCGCCTATAGCGCCGATATTGCCTTCATCGTCAATGGTGCCGGTAAGGGTGATGCTGTCATTAAGTTCAGTGCCGTTGATAGCGGAAATTGTAAGAAGGGTCATTAGAGCCCCTGCACTCGAACCGTCAACACCCGGGATCTCCTGATCAGAAGTAATGCTGAAAATAACATCGCTGCCTGAGAGAGAAACTCCGGTCTCCTTCTGGGCCACGAAAACTGCAGTATTTGCAGCGTCCTGAAAAATCACGCCCATAAGAGGAGTGGTCTGGACAAGCACCCGGCCTTTCCCAGACCTGGTTTCAACCGAGATATTGAGAAGGGTACCCTCTTCAGAAACCGCCTCCCGGATAAAAGGACCTGACCTTTCCAGTTCAACTTTCTGGAAGACGGCAGGCGCCTGCAAAGTGGCAAAACCTTCCAGACCTGCAGGGCATGTTTGAAGGGTATTTTCGAGTTCAAAGACTCTCTCACGGTAAAAGTCCACCTGGGAAGCATAGGACTGGAGAGACTGGTTATTCTGAGTTATTTTTGTTTCAAGCCTTTGATTCTCTTTTTCAAGGGAATTTATACGTGCCTGCATTTCCCGGACCTGCTCCCCCTCAACCGGAGCTTGATATAAAAAAACAAAGTAAGCATTCGCAACAAGAGAAAGGACAAGGATAAGGGCAAGAAGCCTGGATTTCATATAACGGATTATTTTGCTCCGGCTCGTACTTATTTCTTCCTTAAAGAAACCCGTATTTTTGAGCAGATACATTTGCTGGACAGAAACTTATCAGGAAGGTTACCTATAACCGGTTTTTGGATCGGACAGCGGGTCTTTCAGGAGTATAGCCCTCGTTTTACATCACTGTCCTCTATATATTGTTCCTGGCCTTGCTCTATAATTTCTTCCCCGTCTTTCCCGTCGTGCTTCCACATCAGTGTTACTTTCAGATTTGTTTCCTTTTCGGACTTGGTAATAACTGCCCTTCCATCTGTAGTCAGGCGAAGGCTAAAAGCCAGCTGTACCTGAGAAGGTCTGCGCTCAACAGGGATTTCCTCAACAGTGTCTCCAACCTTTCTCGAGAGCTCCTTGATAATAAGCATTGCACTGGAAATTGAATCTATGGACTTCTCTTCCACGGCTTTCGGAGATACTAGCGTCATTTTTATCGTGCCTGGAGCATGCCCCAGTTCGGCTAAAATCGGCCCTGTTTTTACAACTTCCTTGCCGGACTTTTCATTATCATCTTTATTGTTGCTCGCGTCTTTATCAAATATGCCTTTAAAATTCATGCATTGTCATCCCCCGGAGGCGTTAAAGGAACGTATGACAGAAAAAAGAATACGGCCCAGAAAGAGCGAAATAAGATAGATAAAATAGTATATAATTGGATAAATAATTGATGATATATTTTAGATGTTGCTGGCTTTTGCAGTTAATCTCTCTGTCTGAAATTGAGGAGAAGCAATAAAAAGAGAAAATTTGGAGAAAACAACTAAAAACAGAAAAGTAAGGGGAAAACAGCTAAAATAGAAGGTTGAAGAGAGAACAATAAAATAACAGAGAAACTTTGCAGTATAGATTTTTGCAGTATAGATTTTTGCAGTATAGATTTTTGCAGTATAGATTTCCAGTTTTCAAAAAAGAGAGTGCATTAATTACCCTTATTAGAAGGACAATTAGTGCTGTAGACATCTTTTTCGGGTGGTGTGTAGTTAGTTAAATGGTATTCATACCATTCATATCTCACTTTTTCTTCTTTTCCTGTTCTTCCGCAAGAGCAACCTTTTTACCGCAAAGATCGCAGTTCCCTTCTTCAGTTATACAGGGCTGTTTCGGGGCTTCCCCTCCACAAATTCCGCACTTTACCATACTATTTTCACCTCCCCTTCCAGTCCCTGGCATTTATGCCATTAGTAATCAGTCAGTCATTGATTTATACTTAATCGGCATCAAAATATACTAAATGCACTCCAGTACCCTGAGAGAATTAGTATATCCCAATGACCTTCAGGGTCGTAACAGAAACTTTATAAGTGAAGCCGGAAGATGTAAAAAATATGAAAGACAGCGGCAAGAAAAAAGAAAACTTTTCTGAAAACCCGGAAGATCCGGAAATGGCGGAAATGGCGGAAATAGCAGAAATAAAAGCTATCAGGGAAAAGCTTTGCGATATGCATAGCGATATCAAGAAAGTAATGGAATATTCGAACAGGCTGCGCTTTGAAACTGCTATGGAATGTTCGAGGCAGGAATACTCAAATGCAGTCCTCAGCCACCTTATTGAAGATATCGATACCGGACTTGAAAGAAATATGGTAAAGAAATGCCCTGAAAAAGAAAACTGCAGGTCTTCCTTTACAGCCCTTCTTCAAAGGAATGCAGGGCTTATAAAACAGGGCAGAGTAGATGAGATACTCCTTTCAAATAATAGGGAAAAACTCGAAGAAATGAGATGTGGAGCCCCTTACAGCAAATGTGACCAGTGTTTTTCCGAAGTATCCGGCCTTTTCACAAAACAGGTCAACCTTATGCACTCGATGAGGATTTATGCTGGAAATCAGGAACAGAAGCCTGATATTTCAGCCCTTGAACCCGGCGCACTTGTGAGAGAGATCCTTGAACCGGTATCCAATCCCCAGCGCCTGGAAATCCTGAAGGCTGTGGCTTTTGAGACGAAAAGTTTCTCAGCATTTTCCGAAATTACAGGCCTTAGAGGCGGAAACCTGCTCTTCCATCTACAGAAGCTTATGGACAGCGGACTGATCCTGCAGCAGCACGAAAGAGGGGATTATATGATTACGGAAAAAGGGTTCAAAATTCTGCAGGTCTTAAACGAATTATATTCCTCACTTCAATACTCCCCACTGCAGCTCCCTGCCAGAAAAACACCCGGGGAAAAAGAAGAAATTCGGATTTAACTCTTTTAACCGGCGCCGATCAGGGAAGGAAAAAGCTAAGATTTAGGAAAAAAACTGAGTAGTCAGGGGTGTCTGTTATTCCTGATTTCAACTCTTCTGTTTTCAAATTTCTTCGGCTTTCTTTACGTTAGGCCCTTCTTTTGTGTCCTGTACGACATAGCCAAGTGCCTTTATTTTCTCCCGGAGGGCATCGGAAGCTTCCCAGTCCTTCTTTTTTCGGGCAGCCTCGCGTTCCTCCACAAGCCTAACAACTTCTTCCGGGATTTCCTCTTTTCCTGTTTGTGCAAAAAGGCCCAGAACATCCGAAAACTGTCTGTAAAGGGAGTAAACTTTTTCCAGAACTTCCCTGTTTTTACAGGATTCAAGATATACGTTAGCTGCGCGCGAAAGTTCCCTGAAAACGGTCAGGGCTTTAGGGGTATTGAAATCGTCCTCAAGGGCCTGCCTGAACTGAGTCTCAAGTTCCGGAAGAGTTTCAAGGGTTTCAAGGTCTCCGGGGTACGCTTCATCTTCTGCGCCCTTCAGGGCAAATTCGAGGTTATCGAGAGTCTCTTTAAGCCGCAGATAATTGTTTTTTGCATTTTCGGCAAAGGCTTCGGAATAGTCCAGCTTTTTCCGGTAGTGCACTGAAAGGAACATGAAACGTACGACCTCACCCCCGTACTTTTCAACGATCTCGGGAAGAGTGAAAACGTTTCCTTTGGATTTGCTCATCTTCTCCCCTTCAACTATAAGGTGCTCTCCATGAATCCAGTTGCGTACGAAGGGCTTTCCGGTTGCACCCTCTGACTGGGCGATCTCGTTTTCATGGTGCGGGAAGATCAGGTCCACACCTCCGGTATGGATGTCCAGGGTCGGACCAAAACTGTTCATTGCCATTGCCGAGCATTCGATATGCCAGCCAGGACGGATTTTCCCCCAGGGGCTTTCATAATAGATCCCCCTTTCGATTTCCTCAGGCGCAGAGGCTTTAAGGAGAGCAAAATCCCGCGGGTTGTCTTTATCATACTCGTCCACGTCCACAGACGCGCCAATTATGATGTTATCAAAATCAATCTTTGAAAGCTTGCCGTAATCCGGAAACCCTGAAATCCTGTAATAAACAGACCCGCCTTTTTCGTAAGCCAGCCCCTTATCGATCAGTTCCCGTGCAAGTTCGATCATGCCTTCAACGTTTTCTGTTGCCCGCGGATACAATGACGCCCGCTTTATGTTCAACAGATCAAGGCCTTTGAAGAATTCTGCCGTGTATTTATCCGTAAAGTCCTTAAGAGACATCCCGGCTGCTTTTGAGTCCCTGATAGTTTTGTCATCGATGTCCGTAATGTTCATTACGAGTTTTACCCTGTACCCGAAGTATTCGAGAGCCCGTGCAATATTGTCCGTCATCAGAAAGGTCCGATAATTACCTATGTGGGGCATATTGTAGACCGTAGGCCCGCAGGCATAAATCGAAACCTCACCTTCCTTTACAGGTTTGAATATCTCTTTTTCTCTTGTAAGGGTATTGTAAACTTGCAGCATTCGGAACACCTCTGGTTATTTAATAATGGGAAAAATTAGCCCAATCTGTTACTGTTACTATTACTTCGGCTTTGTAGAAATCCTCTAAGTTATGTTTTTACCCAAACATTTATAAAAATAAGATTTTAAAATTGCTCCTTATTTTTTGTCCCCACAAAAAACGA
>NZ_JJOV01000087.1:0-22371 GCF_000979385.1 Methanosarcina sp. 2.H.A.1B.4 | reverse complement strand
CCATAAATCAAATGTCCATAACAAAATTATAAAATCATTTGTATATATTCAAACAGGAAACTCTTATTATCCGCGGTAATTGTCGGACAGCCTCTTTAGTGGCGGGATTAATCCGTCAACTGTAACAGAATACATTTACTGATAATGGTTTTGTACTTTCGAGGCTATATATTATTGTCAAACTTTGCTCTGGCGGCTGGAAGTGCCACAGAGGTCATTTGACTTTGCTCTGAAACTCCAAGCATAAGGTTCTACAGAGAAGTTCTGCAGGTAAAACTTGAAACGTTGGAAGCGAGAACCAAAGAAATAATGGCTCTTGGGCAGAATAGCCTCGGTTGAAATACCATAGATACCTGCTGTTTCAACGGTGGAAGCTGTCACTAAAACCTGATTTTGTTATTTGCCTTTTTTCCGAAGATACTTGACTGCTATTCTTAATGGCACATTTTCAGCCCTTATACGGATGCCTTTTATCGAGATGTCTTTTTATTACTATGCCATTCCAAACAATTATGCAATCTCATTTATCCACCGAATAATTAGGTATTCCACCTTTACAGGTCTATTTTATCTCGTGCGGGGGAGGTATCCAGACGGGGTGGGGGAGGCACATTATAACGTTTGGATAGAAAGGTGGTTTCAAGGATCAAGCATAGTAAGGAGTCTTTTCTTATAGGTGACAGGTCAGTCACGGCACTGCCTGGTACAGAGGAGAAATCCAGAAGGCAATTTTCGGATATTCGGAATAATAGAGAAACACATCAACCGAGTAATCAGGACCACCCGATAATTAAGGACGAAAATAGAAAGAACTAATCCTTAACCCGGATTCGGTAGGTCTACATTAAAAGGTGAGAATTTACAATGATAACGTTTTTGGGAAAAATATATTTCACAATTTCACTTATTAAGAGGGTTTACAATAGCAGAATAATATTCACCCATAATTTCATAAAAATAAGAGAAATTAGGGGAAGGGAAAAGGGAGATATGCCACAATAACACAGAAGTATATAAAAAAAGTTACAGTGTCGAGCGAAAACATTATATTTAACAAATACCTCTAGAGGTGTTGCAGTTTGCGTTGATGGTCTAGTGGCTATGACTTGGGCCTTCCAAGCCCAAAACCCGGGTTCGAATCCCGGTCGGCGCATTTAACCCTTTTCAAATAGTTTTAAATTATCTTTTCTCTTATTTTGCACTAAGCAAAGACAACATCAGTGCGAGGGTTGCCCAGCCAGGTCAAAGGCGATGGGCTTAGGACCCATTTTCGTAGGAATTCGTGCGTTCGAATCGCACCCCTCGCATTTTCTTTTATTGAAGTGCTCATCCCAAAACTAGTTTTATATTTCACATCCATAATAGTTTCATAATCGTTTTCATGATTGGAAACTGGATTGAGCACTTGAAATTTGAAATTCAGAGACTCAATTTTGAGTTTTGGGATCAGCTCGAAATTAAAAGTAATAAGAAAAACATTCCCATGAATAAGGTCTATTCTGCCGCATCTCTTGGAAAATAGGCACTAACACAATTCAACATCAAACTTGAGATGCAGTAGCTTGAGATTTATACTGTTGAGATGTATCATGATATTGAAAAGTTGAGGGATTTTATAGGAAGAAGCGTAAAACCCCGAAGTCTTTAGCTTCGTGGGATATAAGCGTCAACTTCTACTCTTATTGCTTTTCGATTCTGAAATATCACTTATACTTTTAAATGAATGTAATATTAGATTTTGCTGTCACCACAACCTCACAGTTCATAAGAACGTTGCCGAATTTCAAAGCGAAAACCAAGCGAGGTAACGTTTGAACATCGGGGAGTTGGATAACAGGGCAAGAATCATCCTGTAGGGAACGGGATTAAGGCGGGGAAAGCCGTTAGCCGCTGTGTATCTCAAGTATATCACACTCATGACATTTCACCGAAGGGACTTCGGGTAGAGCCTGCATGACTTGCCTCCAATGGGAGGAAGGATGACTCAGGAAGCCACTAAGTCTTTAGCTTAGTGGTAGTTCACCTTAACTCCTTCTGAAGCTCGGAAGATTGGGATTAACAGGAGTACTTTGAAGAAATTGAAGAGTAGGGTTAAAGAAGGGGAGTTAGTATGAATACAACCTTTCAATTATAGAAGAAATATCATATCGAAGTGGATAAACATCCAAATAAGGTAAAGTAAACCGAGCAGTATCCCAAATGGATAAGCTATGAACCACATGAAAGTAATTTCCGGGTCTTCAAACTTTAAGCTGCTAACTGTAAAAGCAGTATTCGCCCACACATGCCAGAAACTCAGCATTCCAAGAATGTAAAAACCCCAGTGGGAATCGATCAGTATTAAGGCAATACCAGCAAAAGTAACTGGACAAATGATGACTATGTCTGCAAATGACATCCCAAATAGGATTTTCTGCTCATGCCAGTCATCGGTTGACCCATCTGGATTATCCATTGCTTTACCTTTATAGACATTGATCTGGAACCACCAGAGAATAAGTGTAATTGATCCAAACAATAACAAAAGAACATATAATGTCGCTCGTGATAGAAAATCCAGTTCCTGCATATTCTAAGCCTCAATTTTAATTTTAGCAGCAGTTCTTTTGTAGTTCGTATCCTGCATTTGGTGGGGCACATACGATCGAAATATAGTCATTACCATGCAATTGTAATTGCCAGAATGCCGGTTACAAAATTTAAGAAGAACCAGCTGACCCTGAATCTGTTCGTGCTGATATGATACCCCAACTTGTTCTGGTTCCCAATCCAGAACCAATAGCTCAAGCTGTGATATACCATTATTACACCAGGTATCCATATCAACTTAAATGCCCAGGGATAATCAAGGATCAAACCGATAGCTGCAATTCCATATACCCAGCCAATTGATACATCAGCAACAGCTATTGCATGTTCATATACCTTGAACTCAGGAGGCAGTTTCTTTTCCTGCAATCCTATTCTTGTGGCAAAATCCCAATTCAATACAGAGATGAGTTGACCTATCCAATGACAAATGAACCCAACAATGAAAACCAAAATGCCAACAAGAATAGGTAAATTGGAAATCAATTCCATCATAACTCCCCCCCTTATATAGAAAATGTGTTTAACATGTCAAAATGGCCATTCTTTGATTGGAAGGTTTTTCGTTTACCGGATTGTTTTCTATTTATGTGGATCGGTTTTTCCATTCCTTCATATTCTGGTCGAAAATTCAGGTTTCCAGAAAATATCAGGGCTGCTGAAGAGTTTGATCAAAGACCCCGTTTTCACTTCCCTCCAAGGGTTCCCGAGAGTTTCCGAAAAGTCCGTACTTTTTCAGGATCTTTTCTACATAAAGCCAGAAAAATCCAACCAGGCAGCCGATAAACGCCCCTACGATCACATCCGAAGGGTAATGGACTCCTATAAATATCCGGCTCAAACTTACGGTAATGGCAAAAGCCCAGACTAAAAGTTTATACTTCCCTGCCCTTGGATGCAAAAAGGTAGCCAAAGAAAAGGACATAAGGGAATGCCCGCTTGGCATTGAGTATCCTGTGGTACAGGTCACAAAGCGGATGGTTTCAGGCCTTGGAACTTCAAAAACAGGCTTTAGAGCCATTGCTATAGCCCAGGATGACACAAGTAAGGCAAGGAAAAGTATCGTTTCCTGCCTGCCCCTGAAATAAAAGAGAGCCGCAAGAATCAGAAAAAGAAAATAATCGAATTGAAGACTTACAAATAACATAAAAGGGTCCAGAAAGGAAAAAGAGTTCAGAAACATCAGAACATAATAATCAAACTGAGAAAACATTGACAAGCAGAACCCCTCTTAACTTTGCCGAATACCCGGCCTAAAACCGATTATCTTTAATCAATTAGATTAGTTTCGGCTTTCAAACTATTTATTATTTTTATAGTGCCCATATTTTGAATAACCGGATTTTCCCTTACAGAGATTTTCTTGCCAGGTATCTCTCAGAACTGGAATGCGCGACAAGCTTTCCGCCTTCGAGTATGGATACTGAACCATGTCCGCAGCAGACAAGGCATTTCTTTCCCTTTTTTAAGAGTTTGTTATCAAGTTCCAATATAAGGGAAATGAGAGCGTTTCGTTCTTCTCTTGCAAGGTTGCTGTCTACATTTACCGATGTCATGAGATAATCAGCCAGGAAATTGTATTCAGCTCTCTCCGGGCTCAGGCTCCTGAAGTTGATCACGGCGTCCTGAGGGAAGACAAGCCCTTCCTCAGGACAAAGGTAGAAGATTTCCCCATGCATGTGCCCTCCCAGCCCCTGCAGGGCTTCAAACTCAAGGTCCCCTATCCTGAAGTGAGAAATAACCGGAAAAGCACCTCTTTTCTCAAGTTTTTCATCCGGAGCTGAGATTTCAGGAAAAAGGATTACATTTGAGGGAGGGATGAACCTTGAAAAGAGGTTAATCATTTTAGTATAGACCTCTTCCAGGATACAGCCCTGATTGCTGGATCCATAAGCCCTGCTGGTTTCCCGCGTAATTTTCAGGGTTTCGGGGTTAAGGTAAGAGGGAGCCGAAAAATAGCCTGCCGCCCCACAGTGGTCAGCATCTGCATGAGTAATGTAGATTCTTTTAAGCAGGCTCAGGTCCCCAAGCCCGTAGTGCTGAAGCATATTCACGACATCAGGCTGGTATATCCCGTAGCCCGTATCAATCAGGACCCTTTCGTCAGGCGTATCGAAAAGATAGATATTTCCTCCGCAGGGAAGCTGGAAACAGAAAAGTTCAATGCCGTCCTTTACCCAGACCCTCTGCACATCGGCATAAAAGCCATCTCCTGAAGTCCGGCTAAGGGTTTCCCCGACTTTAAGGATGTTCTCAAAGACCTCAACAGGATCTTTCCGCAGGTTTGAGAGCTCCTGAGCAATATGATTGATATCGTGCAGAAATTTCATTAAAAAGGTATCTTCTGCGTTTCCGAGATAGTGCCTCAGTTTCTGGGCAAGACGCAGGTAAAAAACCGTATCATCGAGCTTTTCTCCTGTTATGTCATACTCAACAATCTCAAGCCTGTACTTTGATTTGAGCTGGTTCAGGAGGGCATCTATAAGGCCGGCATTTTCAATGTTCAGGCTCACGACAAGCCTTTCAGGATGCTGCCCCCTATCATCAAAATCAAGGGAAGTGATATTTGCCCCTGAAGAAGTGGTGTGATCCAGGAAATCGAATAAAGCCCCAGGGCAGTTAGGGAGATAAACATTGAATTTAAGATAAGTTACAGGCTGCAGAGAGGTCTGAAGGTAACCTATTCTTTCCAGCTCCCCAAGGATTTTTTGATAAGCCTGTGAAGCAGCCGTTACCTCAAAAAAGACGGTGTTCCTGTCGATCCTCCGGTCATACTGGATCCGGTTGATGTTTCCTTCATACCGCGTGATAATCTCAGCTGCCCTGTGCAGTGCTCCGGGCTTATCAGGCATGCAGGCGATAAAAGAGAACTGTTCCATGAAACATCCCCTGAGCAGATAAAAACCGTTTTTCTGATAACTTAGATAAAATCCTGCCTTACTTTAAGCTTTCCTGTTAACGTGAAAAAGGAGGAGAAATGAAGAGGAGGAGAAATGAAGAGGAGGAGAAATGAAAATGAATAATTCAGCACTCAAGCACAACAGCCCGGAGTCCAAGAGCTCCAAAAACTTCCATGATCTCCGAAAGAGGATTTTCTTTCCTGTAAAAGAGATGAGAACTGCAGGCACAGTCCGTGCATCCAAAGCCCGGAGCTGAATTTCCTCCAAGCCTGCGGGCAAGTTCACACTCAAGCCGGGCAGAAGTACCGGCACAAACTGCCCAGGATAATCTAAACGAAGAGTTCAGATGGAGATAATCCACGTGCCACCTGGGATTCTTATCCCTTTTCAAAGAAAGGTCAATATGTCTTTTCACCCTCTTCATGCCTCCGGATCCGAGAGCCGAACCTGTGTAGATATGAAAACCTTCAGGAAACGAAAACTTACCCTTTTTCCCTACCTCTATTGCACAACCCCGGTTTTCGAACACCAGACAATAAACGCCTTTTTCGGAAAAATCCATTTTTAAGACCTCAATTCTTAAGACCTCGACCTGTTGCCGGAAATCTGATGTTTGTTTTCGGAAACTTTAAATTTGTTTTTGGAAACCTGAAAATACTTTTCAATTAGAGGCACTACAATTTCTTCCAGTATCTCTTTTTCATTCAAGGCTTCAACCCAGGAAGGGGGAACTGCCTCGATCCCAAGCCCTGCCCCGAGAATTCCGCCTGCAACGCTGCTCACCGAATCCGAGTCTCCGGTTATGTTCACTGCGGTTTGAACTGCTTTTTTGTAATCATCAGGGTACCGCAGAATGCAGAAATAAGCAAGTGCAAAGGTTTCATCCGCATACCATCCCTGCCCGATTTTCTGGAGAGCCTCCCCATCAGTCAAATTACTATGAGCCAGTTCATAAGAGCCTTTGAGGGCTTTCGTAAACTCATCAGAAATTCCTTCCGTTGCCCTAAGAAGGAGCAGAAACATTTCTTCGGGGACTATACCGTCAAGAGCCATTTTAACAGCATATGCTCCTGCAACGGATGCAGCATCTGCAGCCGGGTGAATATGAGTAATTCTGCCGGAAAGTGAAGCTGCTTTAACCAGCTTATCAGGATCGTTCCGGAAGATGAAACCAAGGATTCCAACCCGCATGAGGCTTCCGCATGTTTTTGAATTTAGTCCTGACCTGCTCCAGTGAATCCCGTCCCTGAGATTAAGGGCTGCCCCCCTGGTGGTCGCTCCTGCCCCAAGGTCAGGTTCATCCAGCCACAGGATAAGTTCCTCTGCAATCTTATCCATAAGCTCTGGAAGTTCAAGTTCTGCCCCATGCAGGAGCCCTCTGGCAAGCACAAGCATCAACTGGGCATCATCGGTCCAGAAAGCATCAGGAGTCAACTCAAGAATTCCCTGTTCTCCATATATCTCTTTTATCTGCTCAAGGATCAGGTGTTCTACAGGGCGGCCAAGAGCGTCCGCACATGCAGTGCCGAACAGGTAACCGCGGAGTTTGCTTTCGACATTGATAGTTCTTGAGTCCATATTTACCAATTATTTTGTTTTTCTGCAATTAATCGCTTTTAGATTAATACTTTCACCCCGAAAACATAAACAGGATATACATTGAAATGGAAATACAGAACCTGGGTACATCGATAAAAGAACAAAAGATGTAAAAGGGGGAAGATTTCATTGGCAGACGGTGGTTTAATAAGTGAACAGGAAACTCACAAAAACCAAGAGGTAGCAACCACAATAAAGGAAACGGTGAAAGAAGATTATAAATGGATTGCTAAAGGGGACACATATCCTGTAAAAGAGCTGCTTAAAAAAGCCGGGATGCTCTGGGACAGGCAGCATAGAGAGTGGTACAGTAATAAAAAGCTGGATGTCAGGATAGAAGGCATTTATATCATGAGAAAAAAGGCATAAGGTGTTTTTGGATGAATATCAGAATAAATTAGTCAAAAAATTGAGATGAAAAATTAGTGTAAAAAAGGATTGGTGTAAAAAGGAAAAGTGCTCCGATGGGGATTTGAACCCCAGTCGCAGGAGTGAGAGTCCTGAATGATTGGCCGAGCTACACTATCGGAGCACGCTGATAATTATGTTCTGTCCCTAAGACAGCATACGTTCAAGTAATTTATAAAATATAAACCTTTCGCCTGATTCTTGAAAAAATATAAGAATTGCCGGCAAGGAATGGACCCCTGCTCGGCACAAAAAAGGAAAGCCGTTCCCAGACGGGTTAATAATCAGGTTCAGGCTTTCTAATCCGGTTCTCTACAGGCAGATGCTTTCTAAATAAGTTATTCCAACAGGTTACACGAACATGGCCTGAGGAATTGTGGGCGCCTGCACGTTTACAACCTTATCATAAGCTTTAAGGAAGTCTGCCATGGTGATCTGCTGACCGCGTCTGCGCAATACAAATATTCCGGCTTCTTTGACAATTACGCTTATCTCTGCCCCGCTCCTTCCTGACATAGCCTTTGCAAGCTTCTCAAAGTCCACATCATCGGCAAGTTTCATCTTACGGGTGTGGATCTTCAGGATCTCAATCCTGCCTCTTTCATCAGGGAGTGGAATTTCAATTGATCTGTCAAACCTGCCAGGTCTGAGGAGAGCAGGGTCAAGCAGGTCAATCCGGTTGGTTGCCGCAACTACCTTTACGTTGCCTTTCGGATCAAAACCATCCATTTCGGCAAGGAGCTGAAGCATTGTTCTGTTTACCTCTGCCGAGCCGCTGGTCCCATCATATGTCCTCATGCTGCCCACGGCATCGATTTCATCTATGAAGAGGATGCTTGGGGACTTGTCTCTTGCAAGCTGGAAGATATCCTTGACGAGCCTTGAACCTTCCCCTACAAACTTCTGGACGAGGTCGGAACCTGACATTCGGATGAAGGTGGCTTTTGCCTGAGAGGCTATGGCTTTTGCAATCAGAGTCTTCCCCGTACCCGGAGCACCGTGGAGCAGAACGCCGGAGGGAGGTTCGATTCCCAGGTCCTCAAAAAGCTCGGGTTCGGTAAGCGGAAGTTCCACACTTTCACGGACTTCCTGAAGTACATCCTCCAGCCCGCCAATCATGCTGTAGTCCACACCGGGAGAATTGATAAGCTCCATAACCTGAGCTCTCACGTCGGCAGCCCTGCTCACTATGGAAATAATTGAGTAAGCTCCGTTTACAGCAACCCTCATTCCGGGCTCTATTTTTCCTAGACATTCTTCAGGGATCTGCGTAAGGACTTCCTGGTTGTTTCCGTGCTGCCTGATAAGGGCAATTTCCCCGGTAACCTCAAGAATGGTTGCAATGAAAAGTGGAGGTTCAGTAAGCTGTTCCAGATGAGCTTTTAATTTATTGATTTCCTGAAGGTGCCTGCCTGTGGCTACACTGGCTTCAAGGAGCCGGGCCTTCATATTTTCGTTCTGGACCTTAAGTATCTCTATTTCGGTTAAGAGAGATTTCACATCCTCAGGAATGATCTCCCCGCACTCAAGCTGAAACTCTACCCTGGACTTAATATCTTCCAGGGAAGATCTTATGGCACTGTCTTCTGACATTTGAAAACACCTGTTTTGTGGTATAAAATTGATTTGAATATCCTGGTTTCAGGTTAATTGAGTTCTAAACGTGTGTGATCTGGTTGATTTAGTTGATTTGAAGGCAAAAGGTTTACGGATAACCCGGTTTACAGGTAATGGTCTGCGGCTAACAGGGTTTTAGCAATTACCCTGCGGACTTCAGTATACAATTCTTCCGGGATCTGCCTCCACCCCTTCAGGACTTTTACAATAAAGCAAAAGCCTGAAAACGGGCGCCAGGAACAGAACAATACTTTTCATGACTATTGCCCTTTGGAGGGCAATTGCATGTTACCCGGTGCAGACAATTTATACATATGCCTTTTACGGGATAGCGTACACGTATCAAAGGTTAAAATGTAATTGAAGAGGTTCTTATCGTGTTCACAGTATATATAAGATGCCGGGAATAAATATGCATATGTAAATATAAAAATGATATATATAAGTTCCTGTAATACTTGCAGCCCATTGCCAACCCCTATTAAATTACTATTTAATGCTCACTTAATATACATCAGCTTTATTGTTTATTTCAGACTCCCTATTTGTCCTTTCAATTAATTATACGTAATTGTCACTTTTCAATGTCACCGCAGTTCTCCCCTGAAGGGCCAGAATTTAGGAAGTAAAAGCAAAAAATTACGGATTTTTTAAATCGGTCTGCCCTGGAGAAAGAGTTATATAAAAACATTTCGTCAGAAATATGCAAAATTCCGGGCTAAAAAGAAGCTAAGTAGAATAAATAAGTAAAGATGATTAGTAACTTCACCGTGTTTCAGATAAATTAGACATATTTTATATATAATTCTCCCATCTAGATAATAAAAAATATAAAGTCGTCTACATAAATAAAAAATTTAAAGGATAGATTTAATAATAAAAGCATAATATCATTCCACATGCGTGCATCAGAAGATTTTCTAAGAGTAGGCGCAACAGTCACATTTGTTGGCTTTATTATAGTATTATTAGGCATTGTTCTTACAATGTTACAGCATCCTGCAAAAACACAAATGGGCGGACTTATCATGCTCGGACCCATCCCGATAGTATTCGGCTCTGCTCCTGAAATTACAACAAATATGCTTGGGCTTGGGTTATTAATAACGATTCTTTATCTATTCCTGTGGAAGACGAAACGTTGATTGGAAACTTACTTGTTTTGACTGGAATTTTCATTATACTCTTAGGGTTTTTAATGCTTATAATCGGAACAGCCATAGGCATGCGCGAGAATTTCGAACCTGGAAAAGGATATTCAAAAAGAAGAGACCGGTTCGGAAAAGAAGCTGATTCTGGAAATTCATTCGGTTTTGAAGAACTCGATAATAAAGAGCCTCATGCAGGAAAAACCGAGTCAAGGATAAGAAGCGGAGGAGTAATTATGCTCGGCCCGATCCCGATTATCTTCGGAAGCGATGGAGAAAGTGCAAAGACAGCAGCAATCCTTGCGATAATCCTGATGGTTCTCAGCCTGCTTATTTTCAGAGGCATAATATTCTAAATTTGCCTGCATTGCATTCAAACATTTATCTACCCTGTTTTCAAAGCCACCCTGTTTTCAAAGGCACAGAATTTAAAACTGCTTGCCCCCTTAATCCCGTTGTTTCATGACATGCCATTGCCCCATGACATGCTATTGCTTCGATGTACTCCCGCTTCATTATAACATAATAATCTAGGCTGGTAATATAACGGGACTTGGACAACGAGGTGTAATTATTATGCTGCCCTGCTGCAGGGATAGTATCAGGACTGAAAGAGAGTTTTCCGCCATTCAGTTTATAGAAAGGGGGGTCAGGGCGCTTAAACAGCGTACGGACTTAAAGAGCACATTTGAGAATATTAATAGAAGTGGGCCCCGGAACGGAAGCAAATAAACCGGACAAAACCTTATTAAGGTTAAGCCCGATTCATGGCTTATGTTTACGATAATCACAGGCGCGCAGTTCGGTGACGAGGGAAAAGGCAAGATTGTCGACCTTCTTGCAAAAGACTATGATATTGTTGCCCGTTTCCAGGGCGGGAACAACGCAGGCCATACAGTAAAGGTAGGAGATGAGGTCTACAAACTGCACCTGATCCCCTCAGGCATTCTGCTTGATGCCAGGGTACTGATCGGGCCTGGGGTTGTTCTGGACCCGGAGGTTTTAGCCGAAGAAACCGCAATGTTTGAGAAGCACGGGATAAAGGTAAATGCAGGAAAACTCGGGATTGATGCAAAAACAAGTATCATTATGCCTTACCACATAGAAATGGATGGGCTTAGAGAAGCTGCAAGGGCAACGAAAATCGGAACCACCAAGCGCGGAATCGGCTATGCCTATATTGATAAGGTAGCCAGAGACGAGATCCGCATGGCTGAACTTGTGGACAGGGAGCGCTTCCTGGCAAGGCTTGAAGAACTTGCCCCTCAGAAAGAAAAGGAAATCGAGGCAATGGGAGGAGACCCGAAGGTCGTCAGAGATCCGGCCCACATAAAAAGATACCTGGAACTGGGAAAACAGTTTGCTGCCTATATTACTGATGTTTCCAGGGAAATCAATCAGGCTCTTGATGAAGGAAAGAATGTCATGGCTGAAGCCGCCCAGGGCACCCACCTTGACGTTATACACGGAACCCAGAAATTCGTAACCTCTTCTTCCACAATTGCAGGCTCTGCATGTGCCAACCTTGGAGTGGGACCTACGAGGGTGAACAGTGTTATCGCCATAGTAAAAGCCTATATAACAAGAGTTGGAGAAGGGCCGCTACCGACAGAGCTTGCCGGGGAACTGGGAGAAAGGATGCAGAAAGCCGGAGGAGAGTTCGGGACAACTACAGGCAGAGGCAGAAGATGCGGCTGGTTTGACCTCCCACTCCTTAAAAAGGCTATTGCCCTTAACGGATATACGGAAATTTCCCTTACCAAACTGGACGTACTGACAGGCTTTGACCCTCTCAGGATCTGTGTTGGATACAAATATAAAGGAGAAAGCCGGGACTATCCCCCGGAACTTACAGAAGATCTCCGGGACTGCAGTCCGGTGTATGAAGACCTCCCTGGCTGGAAAGCCGACCTGACAGGAGTGAAAGCCTATGAAGAGCTTCCGGAAAATGCCAGAAACTATGTCAGAAGGCTTGAAGAGCTTATGAAAGTCCCTGTCAAATATATATCGGTAGGTCCGGGAAGAGCACAAACCTTTAAAAAAGAATAATGCCATTTAGTAAACCTGCTCGGGATCTTACCGAAAAATGTATATATTAACCAATAAATTTATCAACCCCATTTTCCAGTTTAGACTAAAATCATATTAACCGGCATTATCGGGTCTTCGGACCCAAATTTTAAAGAGTCCGTAGCCAGCTTATAAACCAGCAATGGATTTCTCGGAAGAGCATAAGAGTTACCTCTTTTCGAGAACAAGAGTTACATTCCTGACAGATTCGGGGGGGAAGAATCGGCACTATCGCCCGAACCTGCAAAATTAACTTAATTCGCATAAGGAGGAGAGCATGACAACAGTATTTGATGTTCCTGCAATGGAAATGATCGACAAGCTTGCAGGTATTCTGAAGGAAAATGAAAAGGTAGTTCCCCCCGAATGGGCAGGGAACGTGAAAACCGGGGTTCACAAAGAACTCCCCCCGACCAATGAAGACTGGTGGTACGTCAGGTGCGCAGCAGTCCTCAGAAAGATCTATACCGACGGACCAATCGGAATCGAGAGACTCCGCTCAGTATATGGGGGAAAGAAGGACAAGGGTGTCCAGCCCTCCCGCAAAGCAAAGGGCAGTGGTTCTGTTGCCAGAAAGGCAGTACAGCAGCTTGAAACTGCAGGCTTCCTGCAGAAGGTAAAGGACGGAAGAACAGTATCTGCAAAAGGGCGTTCCATGATGGATAACGCAGCACACGAACTTAAGCAGGAACTGCTCGAAAAGATTCCGGAACTTGCAAAATACTAAAAGAGAAGCTACTTCAGAAAGGGACCTGAGAAATTCGGATCCCCTTTCATATATATTAATAACCAAATTCCAGAAAACCGGTTTTTTCGGTGATTGCCATGTCTAATATGGATGATGAACTCGAAGAAATCCGAAAGAGACGGCTTGCAGAAATTCAGAAACAGCAGGCACCACATCAGCAACCTGATATGCAGGCAGCTTACCAGCAGGAGCAGGCAAGAGCTGAAATGGAAGCTCAGAAGCAGGCTATACTGAGGCAGATCCTGACTCCCGAAGCAAGGGAACGCCTGACAACTCTGAAGATGTCAAGGCCGGCCCTTGGGGAACAGCTTGAGATGCAGCTGATATCGCTTGCCCAGAGTGGAAGGCTCCAGTCTCAAATCGATGACGAGCAGCTGAAATCACTCCTGATGCGGATGCAGCCAACGAAACGCAAGACGTCCATAACCCGGGTTTAAGCACAATGAAAGTCTCGGTCCTCTTTAGTGGAGGTAAGGACAGTTCACTCTCTGCCCTTTTGCTGGAGCCGTTTTTTGAGGTAGAACTCGTAACCTGTAACTTCGGATTGCTCCCTACAGGAGAAATCGCAGCAAAAACTGCTGAGGAGTTACACTTTCCACACAGGGTCCTTTCTCTTGAGCGAGAAATCCTGGAAAAGGCATACGAGATGGTACTGAAAGAAGGGTTTCCGAAAAGCGCTATCAATTATATCCACGAAAGAGCTGTCGAAACTCTTGCTATGGATCCGACAGTAAAAATGATTGCCGACGGAACCAGGCGGGATGACAGGGTCCCAGTGCTTTCGATCTCACAGGTGAGAAGCATTGAAGACCGGCTGGGAGTACAGTATTCCTGCCCCCTTAAAGGATACGGCAAAAAAGTTGTGGATTCTCTTGTCGGATGTTACCTGAATGTTGAACAGGGTCCGAGTGAGAGTACCCAGAAAGCAGATTATGAAACAGAACTCAGAGAGTTAATCCGGCAGAGACAGGGAGAGGAGAGAATAAAGGAACTATTCCCTGTTCATTTCCAGTCCCATGTACTTTCAAGGAAGAGATTTCCCTGAAAAAAGAAGCAGATGAGTTTGAAAACTTGAAGCTTCCCTGAAGAGGGAAATTCTGGAATAAAGATTTATACAATAATCGAGTTATATTCAACCCCTATACTACTGCTGCAGATTAACCACAGAATATATAGGATTTACAGGACATGGTTAACAGACCTGCCGATTCATTCCGGCATGGTAGAGCCGCAATTACGCAAGGGTTGAAATCACAATCAGCTAATTACCGGATATAACTGTAAATTAACAGAATTATTAGATTATATTACTTACAGTCAACAGGTGTGGTCCACTTGAGTCATAACATGAAAGGACAGAAGAAGCGTCTTGCAAAGGCGCACAAACAGAATACGCGAGTCCCTGTGTGGGTTATTGTAAAAACTAACCGGAAGGTAGTGAGTCATCCCAGGCGCAGACACTGGAGAAGAAGAAGTCTGGATGTGAAATAAGCGAGGATGGTGGGAAAAAATGGCAGACGACATGGTAAAAGAACAGATATATACGATTCCCCTCAGAGAGGCAAGGAAAGTCCCTATATGGAAAAGAGCCAACAGGGCAGTTATTGAAGTAAGGGATTATCTCGTAAGGCACATGAAAACCGAATTGACGCAGGTTAAGCTGGACAAATCCATCAATGAACGTCTCTGGGAAAAAGGCTGTGAAAAGCCACCTCTCTCAATCCGAGTACGGGCTGTGAAGTTCGCAGATGGTGAAGTACAGGCAGAGCTTGCCCAGTAAATATATACCAGGAAAGCGAAAAGTCAAAGAATATGATCAGAACAGTGGATATCTACGATACCCCGGTTATCGGGGTCTTTTCAACCTGTACCGAAGATATTGCCCTCGTTCCCCCTATGGCAACCCCAGAGGTCTGCACTATACTCGAAGAGGTGCTGGATGTAAGGGTCATCGAGACTCTTATAAATGGAAGCATTGTAGTGGGAGCCCTTTCAAGAGGCAACTCAAATGGTATTCTGCTTCCATACGGATCCAATGTCGAAGAGATGCAGAGACTCACAGGAGTTCCTGCGGGCACCCTTCCGGACAGGCTGAATGCAGTTGGAAACATCGTGCTGGCAAACGATTCCGCAGCCCTTGTACACCCAGAGCTGTCAGATATGGCTCTGGAAGCCATTGCCAGAACCCTTAAGGTAGACGTTTACAGGGGAACAATTGCCGGGATTAAAAATGTAGGGATGGCAGGAACCGTTACAAATAAAGGGCTTCTGGTACATCCTAAAGTGACAGCTTCAGAAAGAGAAGCTCTGGAAAAGATCTTCGGACTTCCGGTAAACATAGGGACTACTAACTTCGGGACCCAGATGCTTGGCTCAGGTCTGCTTGCGAACTCAAAGAGCTTTGTAGCAGGCTCCGAAACAACCGGACCGGAACTCGGGAGAATTGAAGAAGCCCTTGGGTTCCTGGAATGAGCATCAAATCATCCATCTGTTCCAGAACAAAGTTACAGCAAGAGAGTGGTAATGATGAAGAGTTTTATTGTCAAAGGCACGTTTAAAGCAGGAAACAGCTGGGAAAACTTCACAAAGAAGGTCGAAAGCCAGAATGAAAAGAATGCAACCGATAAGACATATTCGATCTTCGGAAGCAAACACAGAGTTAAAAGAAACCAGATCCAGATCGAAAGCATAGCTGAGGAGTGAAGGATATGGCAGAAGTCAGTGAAGAGATCAGGAATCTGGCAGCCAGGCATCAGGAATTCCAGAGGCAGGCTGAAGCGCTCAGACAGGAGATGAGCATGGTACAGGCTTCCATTTCCAGCTGCGATCAGACCATTGTGACAATAAATGAGCTGAAAGCAGCTTCAGAAGCAGGCAAAGCTGCGGAAACAATGGTTCCGGTAGGTTTTGGTTCCTATGTTTATGCTGAAGTCAAAAACGCAGATCGAGTCGTTGTTAATCTCGGAGCAGGCTTCAGTGCAGAGGAAACTGCAGAAGGAGCTATCGAAACTCTGAACCGTCGCAAAGAGCAGCTTACGAAAATATTTGAACAGATGAATGCTTCACTGACTAAATTCGCACAGGGGATGCAGGCCCTTGAAGCAGAAGCTGCAAAACTTCAACCTGGCCAGGCCTGAAAAATGCCCTGGCTCAGGCACAGATACCGTATTAGTGAAACTTATAAACCTTATTTAAGAGTCGAATAATATCATTAACTTTAATTATTCTATCAACTCTAATACTATTCCATCAACTCTGATTATCTCATTAATTTCAATTACTTCATTAAACTTTAATTACCTATTTTTTACTGAATCTTTTCGGGATGGATCCTGTGTTCAACAAATTTAAAGAGAAACTTGGGAGTTTTAAGAAGGCGCTCAGCAAAACGATTGATGAAAAGGCAGTAGAAGTCGAACCAGTAGTCGTTGAGCAGGCGTCTGTAAGCGAAGAAAGCCTCGAAGAGGAAATTGAGCCGATAATTGAGGAAAAGACCATCGAGGCTGCCCTGAAAGAAGAAAGTCCCGAAGCCGAAACGGTTACTGCTTCTCCGGGTATCGCCCATATTCCGATAGAAGATCTGAAGAAGGCGGAATACAGGAAAAAGCTTGAAGACAGAAAGAAGGTTGAAGGGAAAAAAGTAGAGGAAGAGAAGCCCCCTGAAGAGAAAAAGTCTTTTTTCAAAAAGGTCGTCCCGAAAGTCGGGTTTGCTCAGAAAGCTAAAGCCCTTGTTTTTAATAGAGAAGTCTACCTGGATAGCAAGGATCTTGAAGAGCCGATGTGGGAGCTTGAAATGGGTCTCCTTGAAAGTGACCTTGCCCTCTCGGTTTCCGAGGCTATTGTTGAGTCTGTGAAAAACCAGCTCACAGGCACTACAAAACGGATTGGAAGCAATACAGGAGAAATAGTTGAAGCAGCCCTGAAGAAAGCAATCCTTGATGTTGTATCTGCTAATACCTTTGATTTTGATGATTATGTAAAAAACAGGCAAAAGCCAGTTCATATTGTCTTTGTAGGGATTAACGGAACCGGAAAAACAACATCCATTTCAAAGATGACACACAGACTGCTTAAATCGGATTATTCGGTAGTTCTTGCTGCAGGAGACACATTCAGGGCAGGCGCTATTGACCAGCTGGGAATTCATGCAAGCAGGCTTGGGGTAAAGATGATTAAGCATCAGGCTGGAGCCGACCCGGCAGCTGTTATTTATGATGCTGTCCAGTATGCAAAAGCGCATAAAATCGATTTTGTGCTCTCTGACACGGCAGGCCGCATGCACACAAACATGAACCTTATGGCACAGATGGAGAAGATCTGCAGGGTAAGCTCTCCAGACCTTATAATCTTCGTGGACGAAGCCGTAGCCGGAAACGATGCGGTAGAAAGGGCGGCCCAGTTTAATGAGGCTGTCCCTATTGACGGGTCCATCCTGACAAAAATCGATGCAGATTCCAAAGGAGGAGCTGCCATATCCATTGCTTACATCACAGGCAAACCTATTCTCTTTTTTGGGATGGGACAGGGCTACGAAGACCTGAAAAAATTCGATCCCGATTGGTTTGTGGACCAGCTTTTCAACCAGTAAAAATCACTCAAGCAGCAAGCGATCAGTAAACTGAAGAATTCCCGGAAAAGAAAGAGCGCACTTACTCTTGCAGCCCAACCTGTTTTCCGGGAATAACTGCAAAATACGGCATTGCAGCAAATAATAATAATAAAAAGAAGAGAAAAAGAAGAACAATAATATTGCAAGTTTATTTAGAAAAGAAGAGAAACTTCAGGAATCTGAAAGTTTCTAAATTTTAAGGTTCTTCAGGAATTATAATCCAGGCTATAATATAACCAACTATTCCAACCCCATTCAGAGAAAAGAGCGCCCATAAAAGCCTTATGAGCGTAGGGTCCACATCAAGGTATTCACCTATGCCCCCACATACTCCGGCAATGATCCTGTTCTTCTTTGACCTGTACAATTTCTTCATATGATTACCTCTACTCCAGGAAAACACTCTAAGTTACCTGAAAAATATCCAATCATCTAATTATACCGGGTTTCATTTGAGTCCCCCTGATATAAGGAATTGTTAATATAAGATTTATAAGTGACTCCCCATTTTTCGGAGTATGTCGAAGTTCACCGAAATTTCGGCTTTAAACGTAGTCTATGAATCAAGACTGGCTTTTCTATCAGATACTTACCCACTCACTCATTATCTCTTCAGAGAACAGGTTTTCCCCGACAGCCCGCACATACACCCTGAAAGTCTTGCCTCCGGGAACTCTGAGCCCTTTTGCAACAAACTGGTAAGATTCTTCCGGCTCCACATTTACAGGATCACTTTCTATCTGGTCCCAGGCCCTGATTTCATCATCAGCCTGAAGGGAAACATAAATGGTGGTATCTTCAGCTATTTCGGAACCCACATTTCTCAGAGTAACGTTAACGTCCACCACCCCTTCTTTTTGCGAGTACTCACACTGGGCATTGAAATCAAGATTGACAAGAGGTCTTCGGTACACAGGGATGACCTGGACGGACTCATCTTTATACTCATCAGGCATCTCCCCTATCTGCCAGTTGCTTCCCGTAGTTTCCAGATAGTAGTAGTGATTGTTTTGATATTCGAAACTCCTGCCTTTTGTTTCAGGGTCACACTTTATTCCGAGAGCCATGTGCTCCGGGAGTTCGAGGAGGACTACATCGTAGCCCATCTCCTGCAGGATTGCTACGGAAAGAATGGAGGTATCCTCACAGTCTCCACCGTTATCATAGAGGGTCTCATAAGGAAAACGGGGGTACTGGTCATATCCGGAACTTGCTACGTCTGATGTGTAGTTAAGGGATTGGATAAAAGAAACACAAAGACCCGGCACCTTGTTTTCTTCAAGCCCGTACTCCTTTGAAAGGGATAAAAGAGTATCTGCAATATTTTTAATTAGCCAGTCATCATATGGGTCAGAAGCAAAAAGGTCATATTCCCTTTTGCGTGTCCTTGATTCATACGTGTCATAAAGCTTATCGTCAAGCAGTAAAGTAAGGTACCATTTGTAGCCTTCATAATTCCAGGAGTAAGTTCTGGACGATTTCCCTGGTGCTACGGATTCTTCCGCGACCAGGCTACTGGAAGGTTCAAGATTCTTATTCTCTGCTCCCGGCAGGTTCTTCTGTAGTCCTTTGTTGCCAGAATCTCCGGATACCTCAGAAAAAGGCCAGAAGAAAAGAACCCCGGCCATATAAACGAGTAAGAAAAGAAAAATCAGTTTAGTTCTAGCTTTCATAATTAACGCCCATCCGGAAACGCATTAATTAAATTTCCAGAGATCCTCTCTTAAGTGAGACTCTATCGGATTCAGTTCCATCAGATCTTCAGGATATGGTTCGAAAAAGGTCTGATGCATAAGATAGTCGTTATCAAATCGTGCGACCCATGCCCTGATTATATTTATTGCAGGACAAATGGAGACCTTTCCTCCCCTGTACTTTTGGACCCAGTCTAAAAACAGGGCCTTCTCACGGCTCGAAAGTTTATCTGAAAAATACCCGAATGCATGCATTAACACATTGATGGTTGAGGTATATCTGGGAGCACTGGAGAGAGCATTGTACAGGTGCGCCTCATAATCGGAAGCCAGCTCTTTGAAGGGCTTGCCTTCTCTGTTTGCGGTAATCGCCCCTAATTTACGGAGCTCGGCCTGACTATAAGCCATAAGAAGAAGTTTATTCTCTGTGTGGAAACTTATCAGATCCTTCATACTACCTTTAACCTTTACTTCTCGAAAAGCTGCAAATGTAAAGAGTTTTGCCAGGAAATGCTCTTTAATCCGGGCATTCCGGAGTCTGCCTTCATCTTCAATAGGGAGGAAAGGGTACCTTTTCAGAACTGCACCCCCTAAGTACCCTGAAGTTTTCCCAACTGCCCCTTTTCCCTCAACAGCCGGATAAACCTTTACGTCCTTGAGCCCACAGGAGGGAGACCTGAACTTCAGGATGAAGCCGTCCACATCTTCTATAGAGTCAAGGAAACGAGTACAGAAAGTAATCATATCTTCGGTGACATCCTTCCCGCTCGAGGGTTGAACAAGCCTGTGTTCTCCTCTGTCAAGGACTATTCTCACAGGGGTTCTTGGAACTCCAAGCCCGATCTCTACTTCTGCACAGACAGGCAGGAAATCAACGTATTCCTTAAGTTTTGCCACTACAGGACTACTAATCATATCTCCGTTATATCGGCAGTGGTCGAATTCAAGGCATCTGCTGACAACAACCTTCGGCCTGGAAAACTCTCTCATTTAACCCCCATACAAAAAGGAGTTGCTTACATAAATTGCTTTTCAGACAAAAAGAAGCATGAGACGTATTTAGGATATAAGCTAAAATATTATAAAAAGAGATTATAAAAGCAGTATTTCCAGAAAGAAGAGCTTTTTTCCTTTATCCGATTCTGAGTATAGTGAAATAAATAGATAAGATACATATAAATATCTAAATTGGTGATTTTATTTGGGGGAACATTATGGCTGATATTTTGAGATTATCACCCGTTATTTGTGCATATCCAGACGATACATCAACTACCCCTGAGCTAAAGACTCCGGAGTTTCCTGCTGAGGTTTTATGAAAATTTGAAGATGGAAGGGGTTCTTCTAGGGATAGAAAAGGAAAAATCGTTCTTAAAAGGTTATAGATGACGGTTTTTAAGTAAAAGCCACCAAAAAGGGGCTGTATAATATGTGGACAGCTATGACGTATGCTGCCTTATAAGCCCGGAAAAAGCTACTGCAAACTATTCAAACGGAGTACTGAAAGTCACTGTGCCTTATCAGCAGCCTTTTGAAAATTCAGTGGACGTAAAGATTGAGTAAGCAGATACTTGATACTGTTAGGTTGCATAATTTTTCAAGGAGGGGGAATTTGAATGGAAAATCCTGTACCCAAGATAATAAAAACCCCGATTATTGCCATGTATCACGATGATACACATGAAAGCCTTACTATAGAGCTTGAACTTCCGGACGTCATGGACGAGCATATAACTCTTGTAATGCATGAAAACAGTTTTTACCTTAAAGCCTACAGTGAAACTGTTGAATACCTGGGATCTTTTTTTCTGGACGGGCCTGTAGACCCGGAAAAAGCTATTGCAGTGAACAATAAGGGAATGCTCACTATAACAGTCCCATATAAAGAAGGATTTGTTTGCGCAAGATATGTTCCGATAGAGTGAAAACTTGAAGATAGCAAAAAGCGCCGTGCAGAGGAAAAAATCCGAAAAGACTTAATGTTATATCCAATCAACTTTTATTATATTTAACTCTAAGGCGGGAAGTCCCCTTCCTCGGAGGGCGAAGTCCGACAGGTGGGGGATGAAAGCCGTCAACTTCATTATAGTAAGTTTAACAAAACCTCTATATCTATTTAAAACATATAATCTATAGTATGTTAAAAGCCTACAAATACCGAATATACCCTAACCAAAAACAAAAGGAAATGATAAAAATTCATTTTGGCGCGTGTAGATTTGTCTATAACTGGGCTTTAGAACAGAAAATAAAAACTTATGAACAAACCAAGAAATCAATATCAAGGTTTGATTTACAGCACATTTTAGTCCATGAAGTAAAACCTTCTAACGAATGGTTAAAAGAAGCTAATTCACAGGCCCTACTTGCCTCTCTAGTAAATGTAGAATCAGCATTTACGAAATTTTTTAGAGAGAAATCTGGATTTCCCAATTTCAAATCTAAGAAAAATCCAGTACAGTCTTATCAGATGCCTCAACATTACTCGGTAGATTTCGAGAAGCAGATAATTAAGCTTCCAAAAATAGGTGAAGTCAAAACCATACTTCATAGAAGGTTTGAAGGCAAACTTAAAACCGCAACAATTTCAAGATCAAGTACAGGAAAATATTATATCAGTATCCTTGTAGATAATGAAAACGATATTCCTAATAAGCAGAACTTTTCAGAATCAACTACAATAGGTATTGATGTAGGCATCAAAGATTTTGCGGTTATATCAAATGGAGAAAAGGTTGAAAATCCAAAATATCTTCAAAATTCTCTAAAAAGAATGAAAGTTCTCCAAAAAAGAGTGTCTAGAAAAGTTAAGGGTTCTAAGAATAGGAATAAGGCTATACAGCATCTTTCAAAAATCCATGAAACTATTAGCAATCAGAGAAATAATTTTCAACATCAACTCTCTTTTAGACTGATTAGCGAGAACCAAGCTGTAGCACTGGAAACTCTGAATGTTAAAGGTATGGTAAAAAATCATTGTCTGGCTCAA
>NZ_JJOV01000072.1:0-22475 GCF_000979385.1 Methanosarcina sp. 2.H.A.1B.4 | reverse complement strand
TCACCTGCGGGACGCAGGGTTGAGCTCGCGTGACTTGTCCTCAATAGAGGAAGGGATGACCCGAGAAGCCAGTCAGTCTTTAGCTGAGTGGTAGTTCACCAAACCTGATACATGTGAACCTGTCTTTGCTCCTTGAACAATATGACTTTTGATTTTTCCTCAGTTTCAAAGCTTTCCAGGATCTCAAAAGCGAGATTTGCTGCAAATTTATTTTCCGAGGCAAGTAAAGCCTGCAGCTGTGCTTTATCGGATTTTGTACAGATCTCACTGAGTGCGCATGCAGCCTCTGCTTTTACGAAACGGTTCCAGTCATAAAGCGTGTTGATGAGGGGTTCGATTGCTTTTTTCGGTTTTATCCTGCCCAGGGCTCTTGCCGCTGCCCACCTTGTAAAATCGTCAATGTCGGCAAGAGCATTTATTAGAGGGTCGACTGCTTTTTCGGCTTTAATCCGCCCCAGGGCTTCAGCAGCACCCCATCTGCCGTCATTGTTTTCATCAATCAGTGCCTCAATAAGCGGGTCAATGGTCTTTTCTGCTTTTATTTTCCCAAGGGCTCTTGCAGCTTCACTTCGCACAAAGCCAGCTTCATCGCAAAGGAGGACATCTATCAGGGGTTTGATGGCTTTTTTTGATTTTATCCGGCCAAGTGCCTCTACCGCAAGCCTTCGCACCATTTCGTCTTCGGACTTGAGGGCAGAGATCAGGGGCTCAATGGATTTTCTTGGATCCAGGTTCACAAGGGCTTCGGCTGCAAATCTCCTAACTTCCCCCTCTTTATCTTCAAGGGCATTTATCAGGGGTTTAAGGGCTCTTTCGGCTTCTTTTTCGGAACAGTTTCCGAGAGCTTTTGCGGCTTCTCTTCGCACAAACTCGTCCTCGTCTTCAAGAGCATCAATCAGCATGTCGAGAGCCCGGTCTGAGCTATCCTGCATCTGGTCCGACGCCCGGCCTGAGTTATCCGACATCCGGTCCAACACCCCGTCTGATTTTATCAGGCCGAGGGCCCTTATTGCCTCTTGCCTCACAAAGCTGTTTCCTGATTCAAATGTGCAGATGAGCGGTTCGAGGGTTTTTTCGAGTTTCAGCTGTCCAAGGGCCTTTGCCGCTCCTCTCCGGACGAAGCGGTTTTCATCTCCAAGTGCGAGGAGGAGTGGGGATACGGCTTTTCCGGATTCTATCATCCCAAGTGCCCTTGCTGCTTCTATTCGGACCGAATGGCTCTCGTCCCCGAGTAAGCTGATCAGGGGGTCAACTGCTCTTTTTGTCCCTATCTCTCCAAGGGCTTCAGCGGCTGCCTTTCTTACAAGCTCATCCTCATCAGAGAGCGCAGAAATCAGAGGGGCAATTGCTTTCTCAGCTCCTGTCATTCCGAGGGCTTTTGCTGCTTCCCTGCGGACAAAGTGGCTTTTATCCCCAAGTGCGCCGATGAAAATATCAGAACTTTTGTCCAGTTTTATTTTTCCAAGTTCTTTTGTCGCTATCCACCGCACAAACTCCTCTTCGTCTTCCAGGGCTTCTACGAGTATTCCGGCAGCTTTTTCCGATCTCATCTGGCCCAGGGTTTCTGCGGCTCCCAATCGAACAAAGTTATCCCCTTCCTGGAATGCCTTTATGAGAAGGTCAGCTGCGTTTTCGGGGTTTGCCCTGCCAAGAGCCCCTATGGCACCCCAGCGCACAAAATCATCTTTAGCCTTAAGGGCACCGACCAGGATTTCAAGCGCTCTTTCTGATTTTATCTGTGCCAGCGCTTCCGTAGCTTCCAGGCGGACAGCCCTTTCCTGATCCGCAAATGCGTTTGTGAGCAGTTCGGTTGCTCTCTCGGACCCGATAACTCCGAGAGCCTTTACAGCTTCCCTCCTTACCGAATAATCTCCGTCTCCAAGTGCGGCAGTGAGCGGGACAAGAGCCGCCTCTGATTTTGTTTCCCCAAGAATCCTCACCGCTTCTCTTCTCACACTTATCTCTTCATCGTGAAACGCTTCCGAAACCGCCTCAATCCCGCAGACTCCCAGGCTTCCGAGGCTCTGAATTGCCCTCAGTTTTTCCACTGTAAATTTACTATCAAGTTTCCTGGCAAGTAATGCACATAATTTTTCCTTTGTTTCGGGCCCGGCTTTCCCTGCACATTTTGAAGCAAGGCATAAATTCCCGCTTAAAATAATGGAATTTACCAGTTCTTCTCCGGACTCAACCAGTTCTGAGGTGAATATGATCACGTCTTCCCATTCAGGATGCCCAAATGTATCGGAGATCTCCATCCCGTTTTCAAAATATGTTTTCAACTTTAAGGCAGCAAAGTATTCCTGAAATGATTGGTGTATTCCTAATCTTATTTCGGAACCTTTTCTTCTCAGGAGCCCCAGCCCAAAGCACGCCTGAAGAAGTTTTCTTGCCTCTTTTTTGATGTATGAACCGTATCTGCCGGATGAATCATATTTTACATATTTCCCTGCCACTTCAAGGGCGTATTTGTATTTGCATGAAACCTTATTCACGCACTGGAGTTTGAAGGATAGGTCAGTAAGGATATTTTCAATTATTATCCTTTCCGAGTTCTCTTTTCCTGATTTCTCTTTTACCGAATTCTCTTTTACCGAATTCTCTTTTACCGAGTTCTCTTTTACCGAGTATACATTCTCGGCGCTGAGAATAGCTTCTTCCGCCGTAAAATCTCTAAAAAGCTCTGAAATGTAAGCTTCATAAATCTCCGCCCGGCTGGAAGGAAAAGAAGCCTCAACATTTTTTTCATTTTCTTTTATTCCCCTGCTGGTCCCTGCAATTTCGAGCCAGAGGGAAAGCATCAGGGGATTTCGAAGAACCGTATTTGAGTGGTTTCCTTTCAGGACAGCGGCTTTCAGGAAGTTTGCCTGTTCCTCATCCGGGATATGTTTCTCTATAAAGTCCCTTACCTTTTCATCAGTCATTTTTTCAAGTTCGCAAACCGCAAACCTGTTTCTTATGCTGCCGGAAAGCCGGGGTCTTGAGGCGAAAACATATCGGCAGTCTTCGTATTCCGAGATAAAATCGGAAATTTCCTCGTAGGGAGAGAAATTGTCGGAAGGCGTAAGCGTGTCTAGCCCGTCCAGAAGCAGCAGGGCTTTTCCTTCCAGCAGTTTCCTGAAATCAGGTCCTGAAATGCCTTTTTTCCCTGCGTTCCCTCTTAAATAATCGTAAAAAGAGCCTTTAACGTAGGAATCAAGTGCTGCGTAAATAGGAACAAAGCCTTCTTTTTTCTCGAGGCATTTTCTGGCACAGGCAGTACCCAGCCATCTAAGGGTCCATGTCTTTCCCGAGCCCGCTTCTCCGTAAACTATCAAATGTTTTTCTTTTTTTACAAATTGAAGGACTTCAAATTCGCGGGTCAGGCATACCTTTTCTTCAAAAAGTTGGCGGGTGATCGGTAATATTTCCCTTACCGAAAGTTCCGTGTAAAAATTACTGATTTCTTCTGTACTGTCTTCCAGAATTACGCCTTTCAGGTATTTTTCCAGTTCACCTTTTGAGATTCTCTCTGTTACAGGCATAAGGTCCCCACAATTTTAGTACGAATAGCTTCCAGTTTTCCGGTTCTATTCTTTTTGTCAGGGGACCTTTTTTAGTTTACTGCTTTTAGTCTGTATCCCGGACTTTTTCTACGACTTTCTTGTTGTACGAGTTTACTATGTCACTCCGGGTGATGAGGCCAAGGAGTTTTGTTTTGTCCTGGCGGTCCACAACGGGGAGCCTGCCTATTTGCTTTGAGGCAAGGCGTTTGAGGACAGCTTCAAGGGTTTCGTCGGGATAGGCGACTTCCACGTCCCTGGCGGAGATGTCCCCTATCTTTTTGTCGACTTCTCCGTACTTTACCTTGCTCCGGAGGTCTGAGAGTGTTACTATCCCTGAAAGTTTGCCTTTTGAATCAAGGACTGGAAAACCGGCGTGGCGGCTTGCCTGCATGAGGGCAATAAGGGTGCCTACATTCTTTTCTTCGGAGACGGTCTGGACATGTGTGACCATGGCATCTTTTACAAGCATGGAGACCATGATATCCACTTCCCGGCCTTTTCGGATCTTGAATCCTTTCCTGCGGAGCCCCTCCGTGAAAATGGACTCCGGATACAGGGCATTGGACATCACGTTGCTAAGCACACAGGCAAACATGAGAGGAAGGATGAGACTGTAATCCCTGGTGATCTCAAAAAGGATCAGGATGGCAGTAAGGGGGGCCCGGGCAGTCCCGGCAAAGACCGCGCCCATCCCAACCATAGCATAGGCCCCTGACTCTGCCGTCATCCCCGGAAAAAACAGGTTTGCGGCTGTCCCGAAGGCTCCCCCTAACATTGCACCTGTGAAAAGGGAGGGGACAATCGTCCCACCCGACCCTCCGGAACCCAGGCTCAGGGAAAAGGCGAGGATCTTCAGGAAGAGCAGGATCAGCAGGATATTGAAAGTAAACTGGTTGTTCAGGGCGTCCATAATCACATCATAGCCCATCCCCAGGACACGGGGGTAAAAAAGGCCGATTACACCTACTGCAAGCCCTCCCAGGGCAGGCTTGAAGACGGGATGAAGGGGGATTCCCGAGAAAAGATCTTTTGTGTAGTAAAGCGTCCGGATCAGGATTGTAGAGACGAGCCCTGCAAGGAGTCCGAGGACAAGGTAGAGCCCTAATTCTTTGTAGGGGCTGACCAGCTGGTAGGGAGATATCTGGATAGGTTTTATCCCGAAAACCGTGCTCGAGACAAGGGTTGCAAAGACTGAGGAGATAACTATCGGAATAAAGGTCTTGGTTTCAAGTTCCCCGTAAATTACCTCTACTACAAAGACCACACCTGCAAGCGGGGCGCTGAATGCAGCTGCAATCCCGCCGGCAGCCCCGCAGCCGAGAAGGATCTGGAGCTGCCTTTCCGGGCTTTTCAGGATTCTTCCCACAAGAGCGCCTGTCCCGGCTCCGGCAAGGACTCCCGGGGCTTCCTTTCCCAGGGCACCTCCCGAACTGATAGTGATTATTGAGGTAAAGACCTCCAGAAAAGCATCCTTGAGCTTTATCCTTGCTCCTCGGAGGGTTACGGTTTCTATAAGCCCTTCAACACCGTATTTCTGTTTTATCAGGAAGTGGGTGATTAACCCCACCAGCAGCCCTCCAAGGGCAGGCGTGAATATTACATAATAGAATGGAAGCTCGTGTAATGAGTATCCCTGCTGCATTCCAAAAAAAACGTTACTGTATTGGAGAATGCGATCATAAACTCCTATTACGAGCCCTGTCAGGAGCCCGATTATAATGGCAATTGAGTTGACCCTGGTAGTTTCGGTGTCAAACCGGCTGATGTACTCCATTAGCCTGGGGTATTCTTTGATGCTATGGAATCTGAATCTGGATTCTGGATCAACTTCCAAATGTTCGCGCCTCTTGGGGACTTTTTTTACGTGTCAAATATTTCCCTGAAATCTTCTTAAGCATAAAATAAATATTCGGATCTTCGGGTTTTATTCTGTTTGAAAGACCTTTGTTGTCCAAAGATTTCGAGCATTTATTTAAATGTATGTTTTCAAAATATTGCCCCAAGAGAGATCCAATCTTTTATTCAGGGAACTTTCATACTTTTCTTTTTATCTAACTTATTTTTTTAAATATGTTGCGGTTATTTTGTTTATTTTTTATAGATAAGTTCCAGGACATCACAGAGCTTTTTTGCAGTTTCGGAAACGGTTTGCATCCCGATGGTGTCCTCTTCTGCCGGGTTCCACGTAATTCCGCCGAAGTGGGCATTATCGCCGACCACAATCATCCCGTGAATATGCATCCAGTCGTGGATGGCCTGAATGGTCTTTTCCTGTCCTCCGTTTCTTGAGCCTCCAACTGAGAGAGCTGCCCCGACTTTATTTTTGAGTGCAAAGTTTTTGCGGCGAAGCAGGACACTCCTGTCAAAAAGGGCTTTGAGCTGAGCAGGATAATTTCCCATATATACGGGAGCTGCAACAATTATACCGTCTGCAACTCTCATTTTTTCATAAATTTCTTCCATACTGTCATCAATCACACAGAAATCATTATCTCTGCAAGCCCCGCACGCTTTGCAGGGGGCAACCTCCTCGTTTGAGATAAAAACGGTATCGGTTTCAAAATCCCTTTCTTTTGCAACCTCTAGAGCAGCTACGATCATTTTCTCACAGTTCTGGCCCTTTCGAGGGCTGCCTGAAATTCCTATAATTTTCATTGTAATCATTCCGGAATTCTTTTATATTAATTTGTCACTTATATTCAGTACTAATTGTTTTAAGTTACCTTACCTTTGCCGTAAAAATTATTTATATCTTCATATATTTTCGGGATAAATATTTACGTACTGATATATGTCTACAACCCAAAATATATATTTTTGATTTTTATATATCTCTCTATGCATTTTACGTAAATTTATATATCAAGACCCAGCTAATTTAAACTACTCCAATTATATAGGAGGTTGGTCGATTGGTAACATTTTTAGAAAAGATTAGTGAAAGAGCAAAGAAACTTAACAAGACAATCGCTTTACCCGAAACTGAAGATATCAGAACCCTCCAGGCAGCTGCCAAGATCCTTGAAAGAGGTATTGCAAAAGTTGTCCTTGTTGGTAATGAGGCCGATATTAAGGCGCTCGCAGGAGATCTGGATCTCTCAAATGCAAGAATTGTAGATCCTAAAACCTATGAGAAAAGAGATGAATACATTAATACTTTCTACGAGTTAAGAAAGCACAAAGGCATCACACTCGAAAGTGCAGCCGAAATTATGAGCGATTACGTTTACTTCGCTGTTATGATGGCCAAACTCGGGGAAGTAGACGGAGTAGTATCAGGCGCTGCCCACTCTTCTTCAGACACCCTCAGACCTGCGGTCCAGATCGTGAAAACAGCAAAGGGCGCAGCTCTTGCATCCGCTTTCTTCATAATCTCTGTGCCTGACTGTGAATATGGGTCCGACGGTACATTCCTTTTCGCTGACTCGGGCATGGTTGAAATGCCGAGTGTAGAAGACGTTGCAAACATTGCAGTTATTTCCGCAAAGACCTTCGAATTGCTGGTCCAGGACGTTCCAAAGGTTGCAATGCTCTCCTACTCCACCAAGGGAAGCGCCAAGAGCCCGCTGACTGAGGCGACAATAGCCGCTACAAAGCGTGCACAGGAACTTGCTCCTGACATCGCAATCGATGGTGAACTTCAGGTAGACGCAGCAATTGTTCCGAAAGTTGCCGCTTCAAAGGCTCCCGGAAGCCCTGTTGCAGGAAAGGCTAATGTCTTTATCTTCCCTGACCTGAACTGCGGAAACATAGCATACAAGATTGCTCAGAGACTTGCCAAAGCTGAAGCCTATGGCCCTATCACCCAGGGACTGGCAAAGCCAATTAATGACCTTTCCAGGGGCTGCAGTGACGAAGATATTGTCGGTGCCGTTGCAATTACCTGTGTCCAGGCTGCAGCGCAGGACAAATAATCGGAAACGTTTCTGAAGCGTTTTATTAACTTTCATATATAGTATTATTCTATCCGGAAACTCTAAATGTGATTGGAAATCAATGGATTGAACTGGGGTTTACACATGAAAGTACTGGTTATAAACGCAGGGAGTTCGTCTCTCAAATATCAATTAATTGATATGAAGAATGAGTCCGCTCTTGCAGTAGGTCTTTGCGAGAGGATAGGCATTGACAACTCGATCATCACCCAGAAGAGGTTTGACGGCAAGAAGCTGGAAAAACAGACTGACCTCCCTACCCACAAGACCGCCCTTGAGGAAGTAGTCAAGGCTCTTACCGACTCTGAATTCGGTGTCATCAAAGGCATGGACGAAATCAATGCAGTCGGGCACAGGGTTGTTCACGGTGGGGAAAAGTTCACAACTTCGGCTTTGATCGACGAGGGTGTAGAAAAGGCAATCAAGGACTGCTTTGAACTGGCGCCTCTTCACAACCCTCCAAACATGATGGGAATTTCTGCCTGTCAGGAGATCATGCCCAGCACCCCGATGGTTGCCGTCTTTGATACAGCATTCCACCAGACAATGCCGGCATATGCCTACATGTATGCTCTCCCGTACGAACTGTACGAGAAGCATGGGGTCAGGAAATATGGCTTCCACGGTACCTCCCACAAGTACGTTGCCGAAAGAGCTGCCCTTATGCTCGGAAAGCCTGCAGAAGAAACCAAGATCATCACCTGCCACCTTGGAAACGGCTCAAGCATTGCGGCTGTAGAAGGAGGAAAATCTGTTGAAACCAGCATGGGCTTTACTCCTCTCGAAGGGCTCGCAATGGGTACCAGGTGCGGTTCGATTGACCCGGCAGTAGTTCCCTTCGTTATGGAAAAAGAAGGCCTGACAACCAGGGAAATCGATACTCTTATGAACAAGAAGTCAGGTGTGCTTGGAGTTTCCGGGCTCAGCAACGACTTCAGAGACCTCGATGAAGCAGCTTCCCAGGGTAACAGGAGAGCTGAACTTGCCCTTGAAATTTTTGCATACAAGGTCAAGAAGTTCATAGGTGAATATTCAGCTGTGCTCAACGGTGCAGATGCAGTTGTCTTCACAGCAGGCATAGGAGAAAACAGCGCAAGCATCAGGAAGAGAATCCTCTCCGGCCTGGATGGTATTGGCATAACGCTCGATGAGGAAAAGAACAAAATCAGAGGCCAGGAAATCGATATCAGCACTCCGGATGCAACAGTAAGGGTCTTTGTTATCCCGACCAATGAAGAACTTGCAATTGCAAGGGAAACAAAGGAAATCTGTGAGACCGAAGTGAAGTTACGCAGCTCAGTACCTATCTGATTGTAAAGGGAAACTTTCCTTTACCTTTTTCCTTTTTTTATTCTGAGTTCCCCTTGCACTTTCTTAATATAACTCCACAGTCATTCACCTGCCTTTTTTAGCATCTCTGTTTTTATATATAGCAGCATCCTGAGGGGTTCACATCCTTGTAAATATAGATTTTTCTTGATACGATTAAAATAATCTCCCTTTAAGCTAACCTCAAAAACTCTTCATACAGCTGGTATACATTGTACTATCAAATATTTTGAGCATAAACCTACAATTATAACTGTCCTGAAGATGTCATATGATTATGAAGCAGGTAGATCTCATCTCTCCTGAGCCCGGGACAGACAGGGCTACAGCAGCTGGAATTCTTGAGGGTGCCAGAGAAAAAGGTCCGCATACACTGGGCATTGAATCCTTCGGCATCCTGAAAGCTTATGGCATCTCTACAGTGAAAACCGCTTTTGTACAGACTGAAGAGGAAGCCATTAAAGCTGCAGAGGAGATAGGTTATCCTCTTGTACTGAAGGTCATCTCTCCGCAGATTTCCCATAAATCTGATGTCGGAGGGATCAGGCTCTCCCTGCAAAACGGAGATGAGGTGAGGGCTGCCTACCGGGAAATGATTGAAAGCATCCCGAAGAAAAGGCCGGATGCATTTCTTGAAGGTGTCCAGCTGCAGCAAATGCTCTCCGGAGGAAAAGAAGTAATTATCGGGATGATCCGCGATCCCACTTTCGGGCCCATGTTGATGTTCGGGCTTGGCGGCGTTTATGTGGAAATCCTCAAGGACGTAAGGTTTGCCATTGCCCCGGTGAATGAAGATGAAGCCAGGGAGATGGTCACCGAAATCAAAACCTACCCTCTCCTTACCGGAGCCCGGGGCGCAAAGCCTTCGGATATTGATGCTCTGGTAGATACCATTTTAAGAGTTTCAAGGCTCGTCTGCGATTTTCCGGAAATCGAGGAATTTGAAATTAACCCCCTGATGGTTTTGGAAAAGGGAAAGGGAGCCCTGGCTGTGGACATGAGGCTTAAGTTGAAGAAAAATTAACACTTTGAAGGAAAAATTCTACTTTGAAATAAACTGGTAGTTTGAAGAAAAAAGGATGGAATTGATTACTTTTTTCAGGAGCAGTCTTTTTTCTCTTTATTTTCTTCTTAATCTCTCCATAACATGCCTGTTTTTCGGCTCTATTCATTTACCTGTATTTTCATCTGGCCTATTTGCCTGGTTCTTTGCCCCATTCATTTACTATTTCAGCCTATTCTCTGTCCCCTGCACGGCAGATCCTCTTATTTTTTAATATGCCATCTCAAATTACTTTTCGTTATCATCTGCCGGTGGTTTCAGAATTATGAGACGTCTCGGGTTCAGGTCAAACTAAAATTATAACATTTGTTTCGTACATAGTGAAGGTAGTAAATGAGGTGGTAGTATTACTCGGGAACGGAAAAGATTCATGCTGGCTGTGGGTATCCTGCTTCTTTCGAGCACTGTCGCCATCAACCTCCTGCTTGAAGACTCACCGGTGGTGATCCAGCTGGAAGGGGACACGTTCAAGGTTGTGGATATTCCGTATGTATATACTGTAAAAGAAGCGTATATTCTCCTTTTTTCCGGATTTTTGGGAGGGCTGGCGCTGGCTCAGGTTCTGCCGTCCCTGGGGGTTCAGAACTCTGTTTTTTCCGTAACGGACTCTGTGGCACAGGTAAAAGCTCTCAATATCACAGCAGAGGAAGCACCGGAGAAGATTTTAAAAGTCTCCCTTGAGAATGCCTCAGGCGAAGAATTCCAGCCTGCCAGGGCTAACATTGACCCTACGGATGTTCTTTTGCGGGCCCTTGAAGGAGATGAAAAGAAAGCTGTTGAACTGATTGCAGCAAAAGGAGGAAGGATTCTCCAGAATGAGCTTGTGAATTCCCTTGATTTTTCCAAAGCCAAGGTTTCCAGGGTCCTTATGAACCTGGAACGGAGGGGCATAATTACAAAGAAAAAGTACGGGCTTACCAACTGCATTTCGATTGCTGATGAGCTTAAGGATAGTACAGGGCCGAAGGGGGAAATTGAATGAAGAAGGGTACTCTGATCTCTATTTCAATTGCCTTATTTATCCTGGTTCTGGGGGTTTTATGGCAATATGGAAGCGAGACTGATGTGAAAATTGTTGATATGAATGCATCCCCTATTGAGGTTAGAGAATCAGGAAATCTAGACATAGTGCTTCAGAACAACGGTTCAAAACCTGTAGATGTGTGGCTTGAAGTTGAGAATACTTTTGTGGATAGTGATGGAGTGGCTCACCACAATTCAGGATTGATTATTTCCAATGATTCCGTGGACTCCTGGAATGCCGAATTTGTTTCGCTTGAAAAACCGATTCATCTTATGCCTGGAAACAATTCGGCCAGCGTATGGATCGGGTATGCTCTTCCCGGAGAATACCCGGTAAAGGTGAAGGTTGTGGAGAATAGCAGGACTCTTGATGAAGGCACATATATGGTAGAGATTCCTGCTCCCGAAATTCCTGAAAATCTTTCCCTTAAGCTGGAATATGAAATGGAAAGCAAGAATTCTTCTGATGTTTACAGAATCTACGGTTACATTATCAACAAAGGGTCAGGCTTTGAAGATAATGTCTCTACGAATCTGACAGTGATTGATGAGAAAACGGGGGAGGTGGTGTTTACATCTTCCGAGATTTATGGTGTGAGAGAGTATGATAAGACTCCTCTCTGGACCTGGCCGGATTATCCCTATGCAGTTGTGGAAATAGCACATGGAGAGCCTTCCGGAGAATCCTATATGCCCGTTAAGAATGTGGTGATTGGTGGAAGCGATGATCGTTTCCGGATTAATGTAACTTCTACATGGCAGGGTAGGGCGGTTTCTGCTGAGTTGTTACTTCCTCCGGGAGAGGAGAGCAGGTGATGCGTATGATAAAGCGACGTGAACTTTTTAACAGCAGACATGCAAAACTTTTGCTCCTCTTTATTTTATTTTCCGGAATCTGTGCAGGTTGTCTTGGCCAGGACCCTCTCGAGGTTAGGGTGGAGAAACTGACCCGAAGTCTTGGGAACGAGGACATGAATGTAAGTTATGCTTCGGCTTATGCGCTTATCGATATAGGGGAACCTTCGGTGGATTCTCTCATAAAGGCTTTAAAAGACGATGACCCGCAGGTGCGCAGCCTTGCTGCCTTTTCCCTTGGAAGGATAGGAGAACCAGGGTCTTCAAAAGCTCTTATTAAAGCTCTTGAAGACCCTGAGCCTGAAGTCCGTATGAATTCGGCTGAGGCCCTCGGAGAGCTGAAAGCTCAGGAAGCCACAGAACCGCTTATTAAGCTTCTTGATGACGATTACGATGAAGTGCGCAGTAAAACCGTATTTGCTCTGGGAACCATAGGAGACCCGAAAGCCGCTGCACCTCTTATAGAGCTGTTTGGCGACAGCGAACTCGGGGGTTCCGCGGCAAATGCCGTGGGGAACTTAGGGAATGAAGAGGCTGTAAAAATACTTCTTGAACTGCTGGATAGCAGGGACCCGGATATCCGTATAAACAGCGTTTGTGCCCTTGGGCAGATCCAGGATCCTTATTCTGTTCCCTACCTGATTGAAATGCTGGATGATAGGGTTCCGGAGGTTAGAGGGGAAGCTGCTCGCGCTCTGGGTTACTTTAAAGAACCTGAAGAAATTGCCCGGACAGAACAGCCTCTTATCGATGCTCTCGAAGACGATGAGTTTGAAGTACAGAAAGCTGCTGCCTACTCCCTTGGAGATATTGGAAGTAAAGAAGCTATACCCTTCATTGCAACATTCCTTCAAGCTGAAGATCCGGCTCTCCACCGTGTTGCTATCTATGCCCTGGGAAGGTATAAAGATCCCGACGCAGCAGTCGCTCTTATTGACGCCCTTGATGATGAGAGCGGGCATGTAAGAGTGGAAATTGTTCATTCACTTACCGAAATTGGAGACCTTCAAGCAGTTGATCCCTTTATTTCTTTACTTGGAGATGAACATCATGAAATAAGGCAAAGTGCTGCAGGGGGTCTTGGAAGACTTGGGGATAAAAGAGCCGTTGGCCCTCTCCTTAAAGCTCTTGAGACCGAAAGGGACAGGGATGTCCGGAATGCTGAAGTCCGGGCTCTTGGGGAACTTGGAGGACCTGAAGCTGCCGAAGGTTTGCGCCGGATCAGCACCGATATGGAAGAATACGGGTACGTGAGGACTGCCGCAGAGGAAGCACTCGGAAAAATAGAGGGAGGTGGGGAGGCGAATGTCTCCTCTACTTCTTGATTTGATTGTTTGGATTATGAAAATCTGAATAACACGAAGCAAGTTTCGGAGCGAAATCATTTCAAGATAAAATCAATCCCTAAAATACCTCAAATACACATCAAATACCACTGAATATAAAGAAACAGGCAAACAGTTTCCTTACTTCACGTTTATATTAGTCTAGCAATATTTCCAAAAGTTTGGGGTTCTGGAGAGAACTTAAAAATTCCAGGTTTTTGATCGTTAGCAGTCAAATGTTAGCGGAAGCCATGCTAGATATTTGAAAATCCCAACAAAATCTGAAATGTTTTGTAAATAATACGGAGGAATGAACAAAATGAAGATATATACAGCAGTTTCACTGGCTGCTCTTGCTGTCTTAATTGCAGTTGCATCAGGAACCGCAAGTGCAGCAGATAATGTTAGCAATGGGACCACTATTTGTAACGTTGTCGCTATCGATTCTGAATGCAATAACTGGTCAAATGAACAGTATCCAGTAATCAATTTATTTGGAGAAGAATATGTCCCACTGTTCTCCAGGGATGATGATATCCGGGACTCTCACGTGAATAAGCTTGCCACTTTGGTTCTTGACAGTAATGAAACGCACACTCTCAAACCCGGTGAAAGTGTCGACCTTGGCAATGGTTATGCTCTCGAGGTCAGGGAGATCGATATTGATGGTGAGAATGTCTGGCTTGAACTCACCAGGGGCGGACAACATGTTGCAAATAAAACGGTCTCAATCGATACTGATGAAAACCAGACATGGACTGTTACCCTTGACAATGTTCAGGGTGAAAACAATGTTGTTGTCATGAAAGTCCATGTCAAACAGTTATTCGTGGGTACAGAAACCAGCATCGTTTGGATCGACGGGATCTGGCTTATTGACTCTGCAAATGCCAGAACCCTCAGTATAGGGGACAAAATAGGAGAAGTTACACTTGAGAAAATCGTCCGCGGAGTAGACGAATCTAATCTCGGAGGTCTTGTTTTCAAGAATGCTTCCGTTGCTGATAATGCTTCCGTTGCTGATAATGCTTCCGTTGCTGATTTCTCTGCATCCCCCTCTCCGGAAAAGGGACTGGTTAAGTTCACTGACAAAAGTACAGTATCGCCCATTTCATGGTACCGGAACTTTTGGAGATCCATCACTATGAAAAATAAATGAACATTTTAATTGTAAGGGTTGCAGATGTTCGGGCTCTGGGAGATATGTGAGGGCCTGAAGCTCCAGAATAAGTCGGGAAATAAGAGAAGGAATAAGAATAAGGAGATTATAATGCTTTTGAGTTCTTTGGTTTTTGAGTTATTTGCTTCCGGGAACTGGAAAGGAGGTCGAAAGGTTTGGAGATAACTGAGGATTTAGTTCCCGTACCTGTCCTGTCGCTGCCGGACGAGGTGTCTCTGCTTGCAAGGACTCTTTCAAGGACCCTTCCTATGCAAATCCTTAAACAGCTTCAGAAAAAACAGATGTCTGCAGGCGAACTTGCATCAGAACTTGGGCTCCGCCTGAATACACTGACATACAACCTTGCCGTGCTGGAAAAGGTTGGCCTGATAAAGGTCAGGCAGGTAAAATGGAGCTGTAAAGGCCGTGAAGTTAAAATCTATGCCCCGGCGGAGCAGCCAGTTTTGCTGGTGCCCCGGGCAAATAGAGATAGAGACCCTTTAGTCCTGGATAGTCTGGAAAAAACTCTGGAAAACTGCCGGGCAAATCTTTTTGGCCAGGCAGTTGCCCTTTCGGAGGGCTCAGGAATAAATGAGGAGTGCGTATCCTCCGACAAAAAGCACAATGATCAGGAAGCTCTCCCAGCTTATGCCCGCTATGCCGTGCTTTTCCCCGTCAAGGAAGCCCATGACCAGGATTAATTGGGTCTTACTTCCCCAAACTTTTTAATCCTCTACCAGCTCTATTGCGTCGGTAGGGCAGACCTGTATGCACTGCTCGCACTCTATGCAGTCCTCAGGACGTGCCACTACTGCTCTTTTTCCTTCTTCTGTCTCTTTTGCATCAAACACGTCCACAGGGCAGACATCATAGCATTCGAGTGAGCCTACACATTTGTCGTAGTCAATTCTGGGATACACTCTTTTCACCACCTTTTTGGGATTTGAATTCAGCCCTCAACAAGTTCGATAGCGTCTGCCGGACAGGCTTCCACACACTGCTCGCACTCTATACAATTTTCCTTGCTGGCTACTACTGCTTTTTTTACTTCATCTATCATTTCAATATCAAAAACTTCCGCAGGACAAACTTCATAGCAAGCAAGAGCTCCGGTACATTTGTTATAATCAATTACTGGATACATCTTTCCTCCATCTTATCAGTCCCTGAAATAAGGCATTTCAACTTCCAGTGCTGGCGTTAACCTTATTACTCTTCAGTTTTTCACTGAATTTTGATATCCACTGTTTCTACGGCTTCCCTATAAGGTACTGTCACATACAGTTTGCCGTTAAGATACTTTGCAACAGCTTTCTCAGGGACAATCCCGCAGCAGAATGCGTAAGTTCCGGCGTATTCAACTCCGGTCTCTTCTCTTTTTGCTCTTATGAAAAAGCCGTCCTCAACCATCTTCAATTCGATGCTCTCTTTCTTGACTCCCGGCAGATCAATTTCGATGTCCAGGTTTCCCTGGTCATCTGAACATGAAAACACATCCGGTGACATTTTCACCATTGACATACTCCCCCCTCCTGATGTATTATATAAAAAGTCCAAATAATAATAGCTGGATCGTTTTATTTATAATTTATGAATTAAAAAATGGCACCTCAGTTTCCTGAAGCCCAATTCTTAATTATTTCTCCGAGGGCCGTTTTCCCTGGCTGTTTTCCCTGGCTGTTTTCCCTGGCTGGATATTCGTAAGTTTCTGTCTTTTTTACTGCCACAGATCCCTGTTTTTATCTATAAAAGCCCTCTGAACTTCTATTTTCGAAGCTGTGTAAATCAGCGCTGCAGGGTGGTAGAGTTTCAGGATCATTCTTCCTTCGTGTTCTACAGGGACCCCCCATTCCAGTTTTCTTTCGGGGCAGTAGGACTTCTCAGCTGTGTTGCCGAGGAGAATTATGATCTCGGGGTCAAGCAGGGTTATCTGGGCAGCAAGGAAGGGTTTGCAGCATTCTATTTCACTCGCCGTTGGGTTTCTGTTTTCCGGAGGGCGGCATTTGACAGTATTTACCACCGTCCAGTCCGTTTCAGTAAGCCCCATGTATTCTATCATTTTATCCAGCTTTTTTCCTGCCCTTCCGCAGAATGGAATCCCGGTTTCATTCTCGTTTTTTCCCGGTGCCTCTCCTATGAAGAGTACTTTCGGATTGCAGGACCCCTTTCCTATTACTCTTTTGATTGCATTTTTATGGAGCTGGCATCGTGTACAGGCGGTTATTTCCCTGCCAATAGCGGCATACCCGGCTTCCACCAGTTTTCGAACTCTCTCTTCAAAATTCCCACAGTCTTCTTCCTCTGCTGCCATAACTTTGTCTCCTTCATTTTTCCTTGTTATCCTGAGAGTACAGCTTTTTCCTGAAACCGGTACTTAATCAATAGCTTTTTTCTTCCGGTGTTAGCTGCCTTTTCCTCTTGTATTAATTGTTTTCTTCTCTTGAATTAATTGCCTTTTTTTCTTGTATTTCATATAAAAATAGTAATACATCTCTTGAGGTACATCTCTTGAGGCGTGAACGGGAACAAACTTATTTATGGAAAAAATTCCATGACAAAGATAACCAATACTGAAAGAATAAGATTCTCTAAAATATTATATTTTAAGTTTTATTCTCCTATCTATATAAAATTTTGTTTACAAAGGTGTGCTGAGGGTAATGACTTCCAGAAACTTTCTTACGATCGATGATTTTGACATAAGCGGAAAGACGATTCTTGTAAGGGTCGACATGAACTCTCCTATGGATACCCAGGGCCACATTCTGGATGATATGAGAATCCGGAGCCATATTGCGACCTTGAAAGACCTTGAAAGCGCAAAAGTTGTTCTGCTTGCGCACCAGAGCAGGCCCGGAAAAAAAGATTTCACTACGATGAAACCTCACGCTCACCTGCTGTCCAGATATCTTGGCAGGCAAGTTACTTACGTGGATGACATTTTCGGGACATTTGCAAAAACCCAGATTGCCTCTATGGAAAATGGGGACGTTATCATGCTCGAAAACGTCCGGTTTTATTCAGAAGAAAGTCTTGAAAGAACGACCGCAGAGCAGGCCAATACCTATATGGTTAAAAAACTGTCACCTTTTGTCGATATTTTCCTGAATGATGCATTTGCAGTATCCCACAGGTCCCATCTCTCTGTTGTCGGATTTACCGAGGTCCTTCCATCGGGAGCTGGCAGAGTAATGGAAAAAGAACTCACGTCTCTGGACAGAGGGGTCAAAGGAGGGGAACGGCCAAGCATTTTCGTGCTGGGTGGGGCAAAGGTGGACGACTCCCTTAGAGTGACTGAAAACGTCCTCACAAATGGAGGGGCTGACAGAGTGCTTCTTACCGGAGTGGTTGCAAATGTTGGGCTTGCTGCCTCAGGAGTAAACATCGGAAAAGCAAATATGGATTTCATCAAATCTCAGGGCTATGAAGACCAGATTGAAAAGGCGAGAGGCTTGCTTGCGAAGTTCGAAGACCGGATTGGCCTTCCAAAGGATGTAGCCTTAAACGACGACAAGAAGCGCGTCGAAGTTCATATCTCTGAGCTTAACTCCAATTCTCTGCCCATTAACGATATAGGGCTCGAAACTATTGTGGAGTTCACAAATGAAATTCAGAACGCCAAAACCGTTGTCTTAAATGGCCCTGCAGGAGTTTCCGAGATCGATTCTTTTGCCCTCGGGACCCATGAAATTATAAAAGCTGCTGTTAAATCCGATTTCTCAATCATTGGTGGGGGACACATCTCGGTTGAAGTTTCACACCTCGGTCTGGAACACCGCTTCTCACATATCAGCACAGGTGGAGGAGCCTGCATCGATTATCTTGCAGGGGAAAAGCTGCCCGGAGTCGAGGCTCTGAAGGCTGCCTACAATAAATATCAGGAAGCTAAAAATTTTTAAGGTTTTGTTTCCTGCGAGTTCCGGCAGTAAGAAAGGATTTCTGTCTGTCATTTTCTGCCGGGATTTTCTGATTTTTCTTTTCATTAATTATTTTTCATTCTTATTTTGCTTTTTTCTCATTCTTCTTTCAATTTTTTTCCAATCCTGTTTTCATTATTTTTCCAATTTTTTCCATTCTTCCTTCAATTTATTTTCCAATCCCTTTTTTCATTATCTTTCCCTTTTCAGGACTCCATACAATGCCGGAAATGTACTTTAATCAGTTCCAATAACATACTGTTATACCAGTTTCCATACATACCATCATACTAACCAGTGGTTGACATTACTGGCTGGTATTCACAGCTTAAACGCATAATTAACAGGTTAAACGCAGTTTACAGGTGTTGGTTCAAGCATGCTTACAGAAACAGAAGGTAGGGTTGCAGTCAAGCTTGCAAGAAAAACAATTGAAACATTTTTATCGGAGGGCAGGCTTCCCGGGCCGCAGGAGTCAGGCATTGATCTTTCTCCGGTCTTTGGGGAGAATAGGGGCGTTTTTGTCACACTGACGGAAGATGGGCTTTTAAGGGGCTGTATAGGACATCCTTATCCTGACTCAAGCCTTAAGGAAGCAATTCTGGACTCCGCAGTCTCTGCGGCAACCCGGGACCCGCGCTTTCCCCCGGTCGAGAAGGAGGAGCTGGACAGCATAGTCGTTGAGGTTACGATACTGACTCAACCTGAAAAGATCAATGTAGCTCCAAAGGACCTCCCGGATAATGTGGAGATCGGCAAGCACGGGCTCATCGTGAAACAGGGCTACTATCAGGGGCTGCTGCTTCCTCAGGTCGCTCCTGAGAACAATATGGATCCTATCGACTTCCTGAGCCATACCTGCATGAAAGCCGGCCTTTCTCCGGATGCCTGGGTTAAAGGAGCAGAGGTATATCGTTTCGAGGGGCAGATCTTCAAGGAAACGGAACCTGGAGGCGAAGTCATAGAGGAGAAGTTTTGAGGCTTCTGAGAGCCTCCTCATTTTTGAGACCCATACAAGGCTGGGTGTCCACCGTTATTTACTACTCATTTTCATATTTTCTTTATCACGTCCGAGTAAAACGATTTCAACATCGTTTTATATTGTAAGATCTTTTTTATTTTTTGGATATAACTCACTTTTAAGTTAAGTTGAGCAAACATGAATACCTGTAACCTGCAGAAAAATTCGTTTCCGGAATGTTCCGGTAATATTAATCCTGAGCTCTATGTTCTCTCTCTGTCCCGGTTTTGCGAAGACCTGGGGTCCGGGATGCTGGTTGCTCTGATTCCTTTATATATCTCTGACCTTGGGGTATCCTTTTTTTCCGGGCTTCCCCTTGTTGCCAGGGCAGGGCTTGTAATGACGGTTTTCGGGCTTTTCAGCGCCCTTACGCAGCCCCTTATGGGCAGGCTCTCGGACAGGCTTAACTGCAGGAGGCCTTTCATCCTCTTCGGGCTGATAGGGTATACCTTCTTTTCTTTCTTTTACTCGCAGGTAACAAGCTATGAGCAATTGCTCTTTATCCGGCTGCTGCAGGGGATTACCGTAGGGGCGACCATACCTGCGGTTATCGCAATGGTTACGCATATCTCGACCTCTGAGACCAGGGGAAAAGCCGTAGGAGTCTATACAACCATCAGAGGGGTCGGCTTCGGGCTCGGGCCCGTTGTTGGGGGAGCAATAGCCAGATACTGGGGTTTTGATGCCGGATTTTACTCCTGTGCCCTGCTTGGATTGGTAAGCCTGGTTCTTGTGACCTTTTTCGTAAAAGAAACCAGAGGCTCTCCTGAACCGGTTTCCGAAAACAAAAGCGGCAAAAAAAGCTATGCTTCAGTTTATTCCCTTGCAGGCGCCATGCTAATGATGATGGTTGGGATAATGATGGTAGTTGCCCTTATCCCGGAGTACGAGATCAGGCTCGAAGCATCCGAGCTTTCCCTGGGAGTTGCGGTTTCAGCCTACATTTTCGCAAGGCTGCTTTTCCAGGCTCCTCTCGGCAGCCTCTCGGACAGGATTGGCAGGAAAAAACTTATCGTTGGCGGCCTTTTCCTGAGTGTCCCGCTGGTTGTCGGGATGGGCTATATAACAAGCATAAACCAGCTCATCTTTTTCCGGGCTTTTCAGGGGCTGCTTGTAGCTTCAATAGACACGCCTGCAATGGCGCTTGCAGCCGATCTCTCGGACGGCTCTTCTTTAAGCTCAAGGCTCAGCATCATAACAACTGCCCAGGCAGCAGGAATGGCTTTCGGCCCTATCTTCGGAGGCTTCCTTGCAGGATATGTGACTTTTGTAACACCCTTTTACGCCTGCGCCCTGCTAATGCTTCTGGCTGGCTTTTTGGTAATCAAAAAAGTAGAAGAGCCTGCAAAAGAACCTGTAAAAGAAGGACACCCCGGATAAAAATTCGGGGTTATTTAAATAAATGTTTGAATACAGTTTTAGAAACAGTTTGACACAGTTTGACACAGTTTTAAAAAAGGCTGATTCTTAACTTATGGATGATTCTTAATTTTTCGTTTTTATGGAACCTGCAGGCTTATATGAATCGAGTTGTATGCATCAGTCCGTCTGCAGGTTCTTTCTAAGAGACAGTTTTGAAGGATGGAGGTTACCTTTTTTAGTTTTTCAGTCTAACTTCAGGATATGGCAGCTCTGAACAGAATCCGTTTTACCGGTTTATTCAATCTGAGGTTTATTCAATCTGAGGTTTATTCAATCTGAGGTTTATTCAATCTGAGGTTTATTCAATCTGAGGTTTATTCAATCTGAATTCTTCTTCCGGTCACGGGCTTTGTTTTTGGCAGGGTAACTGTTAAGACGCCGTTTTTGAGTTGGGCAGTTGCCCCTTCTTCGGTTACGCCTTCCGGAAGAGGAATTTCACGGTAGTAGCGCATGAAAGACCGCTCTTTTCTGAGGTAGCCTTCTTTTTCGGTTTCCTCTTCTTTTCCTTTCGCTGCACTGATTACAAGGAAATTGTCCCTCAGGCTTAGCTCGACATTTTCTCTGTCAGTGCCCGGCAGGTCTGTTGTAACAATTACCCTGTTATCTTCTTCTGCCACATCGGTCAGTGGGGATAAGGTCTCGCTTACGTACCTATTTTCCAGTGCAGGAAAAGTTCTTAACATCTGTTCCATATGTTCCTGCATTCTTCTTATCTCATCAAACGGGTCCCAGCTGTACACGTCACGGGATGGTCTCTTTATTGGCAGTTTCATGTACAAATTCCTCCTTACTTGACTCCAGGTTATCTTCAGATCCCAGTTCCGCTGGTCTCTTTTCGGATTTCCCGGTTTTGTATATTTCTTATTTAATATCTTATTTCAGTTGGCTGATGACCTTCAGCTTGATCTGTAAGTGGTTCTGGAGGTGTTGAACAGTTCCTATCCTTTCTTCGCAGGAAGCTGTCTGAAAGACGTGGAAACCCTGCCAGGGGTGGAAATTTGAGAGTGGAGTTTTTGTTTTGTTCGCTCTGTCCATGTCTCTCAGGATAGATGAGAGTTTCAGGTTCTCATCCTCTTTCTCGCGGAGGGAATAAATCCGTTTTTAAAGGTGATACAGGTTCACCTTTTGTCTGTTCTCAGGTCTCTGTTTACAGGTCTTTGAGAGGGTAACTGATGATCTTGTCCTACAGTTAATATGTTGAAGTTACTGTGGGGTGGGTATTGTTACTCAGTTACTATCCTTTAGTTAGTACTCATCATATTTATATTTTTCGTTCCCTTGCGCTTTGCCTGTAAAATAGGCCAAAAACAGCGATTTGCTGGGTATGAGGGGTATTTTTCGGGTATTGAGGGTATTTTTAAGGTATCAGGTCAACTTTTTGGGTAAGCGATCATTTTCGTCATCTTGCGTCGTATTGTTAACCCATCTAAAAAAATCGTTTGCAGTTGACGGTTCAGGAAATTGACGGCAGATTGCAAACCGTGAAAATTAAAGGCTTTTGTTCCAGGGTATTTTCTGGGTAAATGACCTAATTCTTAGGTAAACATCTAATTTTCAGGTAGGCGTATGAATTTTCAGGTAATGGAAATTCTCCAAATGGAAACAAGCTGCAGGCAATCATATGCTTACCCATAAAATCCCCCAAAAATGGCTATTTTTAAGGTAAATAGGGTATTTTACAGGTAAATAGCTGATTTTTTGGGTATCGGTATGATTTTCTGGGTGTAAAACAAAGATCATTATCATGTAGACCTGTGGATGGAACTGACTTTCCGCAGATGTCTCTGTAATTTTGATATTTTTCAGAACACCAATCATTTACCGCGATACTTATCACTAAATTTTAATTTTGTAATATTTCTGTCTCTTATACACATCTCC
>NZ_JJOV01000066.1:0-22698 GCF_000979385.1 Methanosarcina sp. 2.H.A.1B.4 | reverse complement strand
TCACCTGCGGAACGCGGGGAAGAGCTTGGGGACTTGCCCTCAATAGAGGGAGGAATGAACCAAGAAGCCACTCAGTCTTTAGCTGAGTGGTAGTTCACTTACTTGATATCATTTTTTAAGTAACGCTGGTTCAAATATACGCAGTCAGTACCTGCAGGTGTTCCTGATTGGTTGAATATCCCGGGTCTTTGAGGGGTGTACAATTATCAAGGGAGGCCTCCCCACTCATTAGTTTTATAGCAAAGGTGTAACAGCTCTGTTCGCTGCACTTCCCGCAGTTTGTCTGGGGTAGGTATTTGTAGATCTCCATGGGCTCGACTCTGACCTTCTCCCTGGGGGCAGGAGCGACACCTTTTGCGATGGCTTCATTGATAGTGCTCTTCAGGTTCTCAAGCGCTTCTCGGGCTTCGCCCTCGTTTTTAATCATAGTCATTGTAACTTTTCCAGTGCCGTAAATAGTTGTAATAATTTCCCCTTTTTGCATTATCAGAGCATTTATTCTGTCCGAATATCTGCCTCTGGGAAAGAGGGGCTCAAGAACCTTCAGGGTTCCACCCAGAGGAGGAGCCATGTTTGCAATCACCCTGAACTTCGAGGAGTCTGCTATGCAGGGTAAAAGCTGCCTTACCTCAGCAATCTCCACTGGCTTTGCCTTAGAGAGGTCTGCATTTTTCTCTTCACCTTTGTCTTCCTTACCTTTCAGGAAATTTCTGCCGTATTCACTTAGCTTCGCAGTCCCTTCTTTTAACTCAATAAGACTTGCCTGTTGCAGAACCTTGAGATGAAAATCGAGCATGGTCTTCCCGATTTCTCCGCCTATTTCCTCTGTACTTCTCTCGCCATTCTCCAGGAAGTTCATTATCTTCCTTCGGGTGGCGTTGGACATAGCGTTATTTACCAGCTTTATTTCATTCGGATTTCCCGGCATCTTTAACACCTACCAGAATTATGAAAATTTAGTCCCACATCTTTTCTCGATGCTCATCGCTTTCAGGCATCATTAATCTCAAAAATAAAGTCCAATTTTTCTAATCAATTATGGAAGCCTCAAATTCTTCTATTAATTATGGAAGCTTCTAATTATTCTATAATTAATTATGGAATTCACTTCTTAAAAACCCGGAAGCCCAATATCAAAAAAGATTGATACGAAATTTAAAAACTGCAAGTTTCCCCCTTAAGCCGGCGTGTGCTCTCAGGTATGTAATAACAAGGTAAAATTAGAAAGATATGGGTGAAGAGTCACCCACATTTAAATGTTGTACGCAGCTTCACCGTGCTGTGTCCGGTCAAGCCCGATATTTTCCTCACTTTCAGTAACTTTGAGGCCTATTGTCTTGTGGAGCACAAATCCGATAACGAGGGTGCAAACACTTGCGTAGATAAGTGTGATAACAACGCCTTCTACCTGGAGCAGCAGTTGCTCGGAGTTCCCGAGAAGGAGTCCTGCAGACCCCACGCTTGCAAATACGCCTGTTAGAATCGCACCTGTTATTCCGCCTACCCCGTGAACTCCGAAAGCATCAAGGGAATCGTCATAACCGAACCTTCCTTTGAGCATTACGGCCTGGTAGCAGACAAAGCTTGTAATTGCGCCCATCGGAATTGCTGCCATAGGGGTAACAAAACCTGCAGCCGGCGTTATTGCAACAAGCCCTGCCAGGATCCCTGTTGCAAATCCGAGTGCAGTAGGGCGCCCTAAATGGATCCATTCCATAGCCATCCAGACAAACCCTGCGGCTGCAGGCGCTATGAGTGTCGTAATGAATGCAAGGGCCGCGATCTCATTTGCAGCAAGGGACGAGCCAGCATTGAACCCGAACCATCCGAACCAGAGAAGCCCGGTCCCCAGGAGAGTAAGGGTAACGTTATGTGGCTTTATCGAATCTATCCCGTACCCTCTCCTCTTGCCAAGGAAGAGCAAAATTGCAAGTGAGGAGATGCCTGAGGTTACATGGACTACAGTGCCGCCTGCAAAATCAAGGGCTTCTCCTGTAAGGAACCCACCGCCCCAGACCCAGTGGCAGACCGGTGCATAGACAATAAGCCCCCAGAGTGCAATGAACGCTATGTATGACTTAAACTTAACACGCCCGACAATGGCTCCTGAGATCAGGGCAGGCGTAATTATTGCAAACATTCCCTGAAATGCTACAAATGCATATGTGGGAATTGTGCCCGTTACCGAGTAAGGGTCAATTCCTCGCAGGAATATGTGATCGAGGCCGCCCACAAATCCGTTGCCTTCTCCAAAGGCAAGTGAGTAACCTATTATTACCCATTCGAGAGCCATGACGCCCATTGCAACAAATGAGTGCATCATGCTGCTCAGGACATTCTTACGCTGAACCAGCCCACCGTAAAATAGTGCAAGCCCCGGAAGCATTAATAATACAAGTGCAGATGAAATCAATACCCATACGGTGTCTGCTGCTACAATAGCCATTCTCGTCCACCTCAAATAGCAGAAGGTCCGTTTTCGTTTGTGCGGATCCTTATTACATCCTCAAGCGGGAACACGAATATCTTGCCGCTTCCGATGTGCCCGTCATTGCCCTTTGCTCCTTTCTTTATTGCTTCAATCGTTGGATGCAGGAATTCATCGTTTACTGCAATTTCAAGCTTGATTTTCTCAAGAAGGTCTGCTTCAAACTCCATTGCTCTATAGATTTCCAGATGCCCTTTTTGCGCGCCATAACCCGAAACGGAAGATACTGTCAATCTATTGACTTCAACCTTCTGAAGTTCTCGTTTGACCGCATCAAGCCTTTCCGGCCTTATTATTGCAATTACGTACTTCATCAAGACCACCAATAGGTAACCCTCATCCGGTTTTATATTATTTAAGTATATCCCCCTTGGTTTTAAATATTTGCGTAGTTCAGAGTAACTGTCAAAGTATGCGAGACTTCTGGCATCTCAACCTGATTCCAGGTTTTACGGGATTGAGCTGTCGCTTTTTTCAGGTCCGATACTGGTTAAATCCGGTTAAAAACAAAAAGAAATCTAAAGAAAGCTAAAGAAAGCTAAAGGGAGCTAAGAGAAAGCTAAATGGCGCTAAAAGAAAGCCAAGAGAAAGCTAGACAGAGCTAAAAGAAAGCTAAAGGGAGCTAAGAGAAAGCTAAATGGCGCTAAAAGAAAGCCAAGAAAAAGCTAGACCGAGCTAAAAGAAAGCTAAAGAATTTTGAAAAAAGACAGGTTCGATTCCTGTTCTTTGCCTGTACCGTACCGTTTTCTTATCAATTCTTTCCATAAGAGAGCTTTTATCCCTTAAATCAAATTTAGAAGTATGTTCGGAGAAATTGGAAGCGTAAGAAACGAGGCAGACGAAACTTCCCTGCAAATTCTCGCCCTTTTCAGGGAAAGCATAAGTGAAATCCGCCTGAATGAGCCTGAATCCGTATCAGCATATTTCAGCCAGGACTACTCACATTATATTGTGGTGCATACTCCTCTGAATATCCGGTTCCCTGAAAAAAGGGAAGAGTGGAATTTGCGTTTTTGTAAGGACGTAGGAGTTTCGATTGTGGAGCTGGTCGTAGCCGAAGCAGGCAGCGCTTACGTACGGGGCCTGATGGCAGTTAACGGGTCAAAGGTCTTCACCATCCTTCCTTTTACCTCAATAGATGCAGAAAAAGCAAAAAAGGCGAAATTTCCTGAAGACCGCATGGCCCGCGTGAGGGCACAGGTGCTTCCTGCTGTGCTTCCCGGAATAAAAGGAGAAACTATCCTTGATATCGGCAGCGGTTTCGGAACCCTTACAATGGAGCTTGCAAAAAACAATCCCGACTCACAGGTTTACGGCATTGACCTCCACGATTCCCTCACAGGCCAGGCACAGATGAATGCAGAAGTCCTCGGCATCGAAAACGTTAAGTTCAGGACAGGAAGCGCCTATGCTCTGCCTTTTGAAAGGGACTCTGTGGATGCTGCTACCTGCTTTTTCATGCTCCATCACCTTGAAGACATTAAATTCGCTCTTTTCGAAATTAAGAGAGTGTTGAAAAAAGGTGGTTCATTAACTGCAGTTGAGCCGCTGGCACATCAACACCACCACGGCCCTCAACTCTCGGAAGCTGCATGGAAAGAGCTTTTTGAGGATGTGGGTTTTAATGCGGAAACCGAAAATCTGGACGGAGCAGTTGTTCTGAAAGCCGTGAAAAGAGAATAAAAAAGGGAAATAATATTATCAGAAATGGATCGAAAGACTGACCGGAGCACGAATCTATCCTTTACTATCTTTTTATCCATCTCTACAATTTAGTTTTTCCTGCGCTGGAATATAAATAGCATACCGATTACTGCAATCATTGGAATTGCGATAGTGGGGTACTCCGGGATCTGCTGATTACAGGGATTATAAGGTTTTGTATTATTTTCACATGAAGGTTTCTCCGGTACATCAGGGCAATTGTTATCGGGTTTTGAATCATTCCCGCATGAAGAATTCTCTGATGCCTCCGGGACTTGCTTATAACAAAGATTATCAAACTTTATCTTTTTTGAATATGGTGATTTGCCGGATACATAAACGGCCCTCATCAAATGTTACAGAGACTTCTCCTGCATTTATTGGCATAATTACTAGTGCAATGGCCAGACTCAGCATTAAAAACAGATATGAGTAATTTGCTCTCATGTTTTTCCTCCCCGTCTTTATTATTCGAATTAGGAAATAATTATTCAAATCAGATTATATTTTGTGATTGGTGACTGCTGATGAATATTATATGTCTATGGGAACATTGTTTCTTGAAAAGTTGGGAAGTTATATTCCTTTTCAAGATCCTTTACAAGTTTTTTATCGCTTGTCTCCTGGTATATCAGGTATTACTGAGCAGTGAATAAATTCTGACGTTAAAATCTCATAAAACAATTAGTTTATTTTCATAAAGTAGCTTGCAAAACATCAAACTTAATTTAAAAAGTTGTATGGCTGATCTATTTGATCTGCGAACTTATTAGATAATGAAAAGCGGGCAAAACACTCTACTAACTTATTTATATTTCCTAAATTTTTCAAAAATGAATCGTTATATAGTTATATATATCCCTTCAAATATTGGTATAGTTGCCTGTAATTTAATTTTAAATGTATTAAACTTCAAATGCTCGTATTTTTTCAACATATTGGGGGAAAATAAATTTCACTCATTTGCTGAAAATTTATGGATTGAATAAAGTCTTAAAAATGTACTCAAGAGGGTGGTCATGACGGTACCACCTATCTGAACGACACACAGAAGGTGCACACCACGGGAATAGATACTTTATTTTTCATCAATCAATTCGTTCTCTCATCAATCCTTTTTGGCCTCTACTATGTAACCGGTAAACTGGTCAGCCATAATGGAATCAAGGTGAATTACACACGAAAGATCAATCATTTCGCGTTATTCTTCCTGCCGACTATCCTGGGCCTGGTGTTTGTCTACGATAAGTCCCCAGTAACGCGGGCGCTCGGACTGGTCGTTGCCATATGCACAGTATTTATCTTTATTCAGCCGTTACGGGAACGGAGCGGAATTCTCCGGACCATGTTCCTGTCCTTTGACCGGCCCGAGGATCGCCCCCACACCCTGCGCTGGCTGATAACCCAATATATTGCGGCTGCCATTGTTATCATTCCCCTGACGATGTATCTCACTTCGGTGAACCTGGAGGCGCTCGTGCTTATTCCGATCCTGATCAACGGGCTGGGAGACGGGCTTGCCGAACCCGTCGGTGTGAGGTTTGGCCGGATAAAATATAATGCTCGCGCTCTCTTTTCCGATAAAATGTATCAGCGTTCGATTGAGGGGAGCCTGTGTGTTTTTGTCGCAGGTATCCTGAGTATCGTCGTATTGAGTCACGAGTTCACCCCCTTGCAATTCATCGCTGCACTCGTGACAATTCCACTTGCAACGACACTTGCCGAGGCTTTTTCGCCACATACCTGGGACTCCCCATTTATCTTTGGAGTTGCCGGCGTGTTGCTCATCGGGATCGTGAATCTTTTATAAGAATCTACAGAGGGGAAGACCCCCTACTGGCGGCTCCAGCCCGCAGGATCAACCGATCCGAACCCCATGCACACCGATGAGGTCGCGGGCATGTATGCAGTGACATTGCAGGCGTCCAATGCCGGCGAGTACACCAGTAAACGGAAGACTTGGTATGTTTTAGTTCTCCCTGCTGTCGAAAAGAAGACGAGATGAACAGGAATAAATAAGGTAACTATTTATGGTGTGATTAGCGGCGTTCCCTCGAGTGCCGCGAAAAGCTTTTTATCGCTGATAGCGTTTTTTAATGATTGAATCTCTATTTTTGGCTTCAGGAAAGTATTTATAAACAATTCCTCAGTAAATTGCAGAGGCAAAAATAAACAACAGGAAGACTCTTTCATGATTCCAAAAGCCTCTTACGATGTCATCGTTGTGGGTGCAGGCCCTGCGGGTTCCACTGCTGCCCTTTATGCCGCAAGGAATGGAGCCTCTGTCCTTCTTCTTGATAAAAAAAGGGAAATTGGAAGCCCTATTCAGTGTGCAGGTTTTCTCCCCGATGCCTCGGAAGTTCAGGCTCTTCTCCCGAATGCCGAGCTTCCGGAGGCCCTGATAAACTATCCTGAGTCCTGCGTACTCCGGCATATCAAAACCCAGCGCATCATTCCCCCCAACTGCAGCGTGAAAGAATTTTCCGTGAGGGGTGCTGTCCTTGACCGGCGCAGGTATGACCAGTTTCTGGCCGAGCAGGCTGCCACGGCAGGGGCTGAACTGATGGTAAAAACGCGTGTAACAAAAGTGGAGGGTACAACTGTTGAGACCTCAGGAATTTTCGGGAAGCATACGATCAAAGCAAAAGCGATTATCGGAGCTGACGGCCCAAATTCCCTGGTCGCAAAATCAAAAGGTCTTTCCTGGAAACCTGAGTCAAAAGAGACTTCTGTTGCTATCGAGTATCAGGTCAGGAACGTTGATATTGACCCGGATGCCCTTGAGATGTATTTCGGAAAAGATTATGTTCCCGGAGGCTATGCCTGGATTTTCCCCGAAGGCGAGGGGCGTGCAAATGTAGGAATCGGAATCCGAAGCGGAATGGCTGAAAAAGGGGTCTCTGCAAAAGAGTACCTGCACCGTTTCATGCAGGACCACCCTCTCGCCGCCCCTAAGCTGAAAAACGCCATCATTATGAATGTTATCGCAGGCATCATCCCTGTAAACGGAGCCCCCGCAAACACTGCAACCGAAGATTCCCTTATTGTAGGGGACGCCGCAGGCCACATCATCGCAACAAACGGAGGTGGAATCCCTCCTGCAATGATCGCCGGAAAAATCGCCGGAGAGACCGCTGCCGAATTTGCAGCCGGAAAGTGCAGGCTTGAAGAATACGACAGGTGCTGGAGAGCTCAGTTCGGATCAGCGCTTGAAACTTCGGTACAGGCGAGACAGATCATGGACGGGATCATGAAATCTGATACCCTCATGAATGCGGCTTTCAAGTTTATTTCCCCCGAACAGATGAAAGTCATGCAGTGTGGAAATCTTCCGGGACCTGTAAAACTCGGTCTTCATGCCCTGAACCGCGGGAAAAAATAAATGGTGGTTTCAAATTGTGACCCTGGCAGTCAGGCAAAACCTGCCTGTCCGAATACTATTTTTTATCAATTTTTTGGTTTTTAACTTTCTTCCCCCTCAACTTTAGTTTCTTCTTCCTTCTCCTCGTGTGTATCCGTTGAGCCTTCTTTCTCCCCTTCAACCGGGCTTTCTGCTATCCTGATCTTCCTTAATTCAGTTTCAACATCTTCTTTATTGTACCTTGCCTCCGGATAGCCGGGTCTTATTTCAAGCGCTTTGTCAAAAGAGGCAATGGCTTCTTCATACCGTTTCAGGACCACAAATTCAAGCCCCCTGAGGTTCCAGGCTCCTGCAAAATCAGGCTTTAACACCAGAACCTTATCGAAATACTCAATCTTCTTTTCCGGGTCTGTTTCACCCACAGCAAGCCCGTACCATTCTTCTACGGTTTTTCCTTCTATTTTCTTTTTGAACAATTTGTCCAGAAATCCCAATAGCATCACTTCCCATTGAATATACGCGAGGTCGGCAGAAATAGATGGCGATGATTATTGCTTCCCCTGTTTTTAATGTGCGGGTCAAAAAACAATTTTCTATACCATGAGCCGTATTTTTCAGCACCGATGGTATTTCTTTTCCATAGGTTTGGTAACTCTTAGTTGCATACGGGTTCGTCTGTTGTTTTTTACGGGGGGTCGGTCAGCTTCAGCTCTGTGAAACGCAGAAGAGAAAACCTGAAGATACCAGAAGAACAAAAGTATAAGGTAAAAATAAAAACAAAAAAGTTTAAAAAAGAAAGTTTGCCCGCTTATATTGAAAGCAAGGCACTTTCGTTGTAAAGGCTTTCAAAGTCTGAGCTTATTACCAGTTTAGTAATATTATCCAGTGTAGTTACGTTGTAGGTAACACCACGTTCGCTCGAGTTTGCCTGGAAAGCTGTGATCTTTTCATTTACTTCAGGCTTCGGGTTAAGGTAGATGGATGTCTGCATGTAACTGCCGTCGTCCAGCTTTTTGAGATCTCTGTAGTATTGTTCGGCGGACATATCAATAGAATTATTTGTTCTTTTGGCCACTTCCTGGTAGACGTTTCCTTCCGGATCCGCCTGGCTCAGGAGCTGATCGAATTCAGTAGTGGCTGTTGAATTTCCTTCAAGGATACTGAGGATGTTCGCCACATTCTGGATGGGGCCTATAATTGTAGGGCTTCCAACAACGTTCCAGATATTGTAGGTACCGTTTGTCCGGTCGAGGATCTGATATCCTTCATATGGCATTACCTGCGTATTCGCGGGCACACTAATCTTTTGCTCAGGGATCTGGTGCAACTCAAATCCAGTTTCATTGCCATAACTTGCACCGTATCTCTTCGTAACATCCGCGCCGTAGGAGAAGGAAACATTCATAGTTTGTCTGTTTCCGAAGATAGCTTCTAAGGGTGTACCTTCTGTTTTTTGAAGATCAACATACACCGCATTCGTCACTCCTTCTGGTGACATTTCTAATCCGTCGATAATGGAGTTAAACTCATGCTGGATGTGTTTGCCCGGAATCTGGGAGAATGGGACTGTGATAAGTTCTTCTCCAGTTTCCGGAGTGGGGACATCATCATTATTATTGTTTGTTGAGCCCTGAATCAATACCACAAAGACTGAGAGAAGCATTGTTGCGGCCAGGAAAATTGCCAGATACTTCTGGTTTTTTGTTGCAGAATCCTTTCGTTTCATGAATGAAACCTCATAACATAAGTAAAATTATTAGGAGTGTGAAAAAACACACATGATATCTAAATCTATTGCCATGAAAAAGGTTTCGTATCCGTTTTCTGACAAAAGATAGAATTTGGGATAAATTAGGGATTATAAGTATTAACTTCTCTTAACTACTCTTCTGTTTTTGAAGGCTTCTATCCGATCTTCAGTTCAGTCCAGAGTCAGGATCTTGAGCATATTTGTGCCTCCGGGTTTTCCGGAAGCAGGGCCCTGGGTGAAAACTACGAGATCTCCGCTTTTTGCAAATCCCAGTTCCTTTGCTTTTTCCGTGGTCTCCTTTTCCCAGTTTTCAAAGGTTTCTTTTACGATTACCGGGTAGACTCCATAAGATAGAGCAAGGCAGCTGCAGGCGTTCGGGAAGCGGGTGAATGCCAGGATCCAGGGCTCTGGCTTGAAGCGGGAAAGCCGGCGTGGGGTCGCTCCACTTCGGGTGGGGGTAAGCACAGCGGCTACAGGAAGCTTTTGCAGGGCTTCATATGCCTGGAGGGCGATTACCTCATCCACTGACATTTCCTGTGCCGTGATCCCCTTGAGCATTGTGTCAATCCCCCATTTCGTCCGGGAACGCCAGTTTTCGGTGGTTTTTGCAATTTTTGCCATCATCTCCACAGTTTCCACAGGATAGTTCCCAACTGCGGTTTCTTCCGAGAGCATAACCGCATCCGTCCCGTCCAGGATGGCATTGGCAACGTCTGTGGCTTCAGCCCGGGTGGGCCTGATGTTGTCGGTCATGGAGGCCAGCATGTGGGTTGCAGTGATTACAGGGATACTCAGGAGCTTTGCACTCCGGATGAGTTCTTTCTGGACCGAGGGGACTTCCTGGATAGGGATCTCGACTCCGAGGTCTCCCCTGGCAACCATCAGGGCGTCGGTTTCCTCCAGAATCTCATCAATATTCTGAACAGCCTGTCTCCGTTCGATTTTAGCGACAATATATACAGGCTTTCCCATGGCTGAAGCAAAATTCCGGACTTTGCGGATATCTTCGGCCGTTTCCACAAAAGAGATGCTGACAGCGTCAACTTCCTCATTCAGGGCAAACTCAAGGATTTTGAAGTCCTTTTCCGTTACCGGGTCCAGGAATATCTTTGCCCCGGGCAGGTTCAGTCCTTTATGGGAATAGAGCTGGCCCCCTACCATAACTTCGCAAAGTACATCTGTTCCCGAGATTTCCAGGCAGCGGAGCTGGATAAACCCGTCGCTCAAGTAGATGAGGCTTCCCGGGGATACGCTTTCCGGGAGCTGTTTGTAGCTGACCGGGATGCGGTCCTCGCTTCCGGAGGCTTCGTCTACAGTAAGGGTTATCCGGTTCCCTTTATGGAGCATAAGCGGCTCTTTTTTGAGCTTGCCTACGCGAATTTTAGGGCCTGGCAGGTCGGCAAGGATTGCAACTGTCCTGTCAAGTTCTTCTGCAACCTTTCGGACCCTCTGGATAACTTTTCCGTGGCTCTCGAAGTCCCCGTGGGAAAAGTTAATCCTTGCCACGTTCATGCCTGCAAGCACCAGTTTCCTGAGGATTTCCTCAGAAGAAGAAGCAGGCCCTATGGTGCAGACGATCTTTGTCTTATGGTCAGGGATTTGCATATTTTCACGGTCGTTGATATTCAATTTGATATTCAATACCGTTTTTGGGATTGTTATTTTTAGCAGTATCAGAACTTACGCTACTTAGTGTGATCTGCTTATTCTTTCCTGTAGATCTTCAGGGCTTCTTCAACGCTTGCTTCTTCTACGGTTATGGCGTAGACAGCGTTGCACATGCGTACAGCTTCATCCAGGGATTTCTGGTGGATATTTCTTCCGGTTGCATTCCCCTGGGCTCCGGAGATGTGGATCTGGTCGTGGAGTTTTTTGAGGAAAGCTTCGGCGTCATCACTTGAGCCGCCTGCGCAAACGACTTTGGTGCGTCCGGCTGCTTTTACGGCTTCCTTGAAAATCTCGGCAGATTTTGCCCCTTCCTTTTTCGGGTAATTGACCTTTACAAAGTCAGTCCCCAGGCAGGCTCCGACTCCTGTTGCCCCAGCGATAAGGTGCGGGTCCTTTTCGTCTTTTACGGCAGTTCCGCGGGGGTAGATCCAGAGTACGGACATCATTCCATGCTGATGAGCATCATAAACTACCTGGGCGGCCTGCACAAGCATCTCGGCTTCAAACTCGCTGCCTAGATAGATCGTATACCCAACGCCAAGGATATTGAGTCCGCTGTTTTCCTTAAACTCGGCCACCTGGTCAATGTCATACCAGAGGTTGCTAAAAGGATCAGCCTGGGAAGTTTCCACGAGGTGGGTCTTGGAGTTTACCTTTACAAGATAGGGGATATCCCTGTAGTCCATGCCGTAGCGGGCAATCAGCCCGAGCTGAGTTGCAAAAACTCCTATCTTGCTCTGGGACGCGATTCTGAAAAGGTGTTCCGGGTCAGCATCGTCTTCAGGGACCCCTTCTCCAAAAAAGTCATCATTCAGGTGCTCTACTTTCTGGTCTCCGGCAAAAAGCATGAGCTTGCCGGTGCCTTTGGTAATCTCCATGTAGTTATTCACGTATGTCTCACGCATTGCTTTCGGGACATCTAAAGGTACGATTACGTCTTCTTTGTTAATTGAAACCATGTGTATAAACCTCAGTCTGATTGAGTAGCAGTCAATTGGATGATATGTGGTACCAGATGATTTAGTTAAAAGGTAGGTAGTAATACGAGAAATGATTTATCTAGTTTATTCTTCTCAACTATATTTAATTATTTTCTCAGTTGAACTGCTGGTGTATTGCATCAGGATCCTCCCTGCTCCAAACTTCCTGACGCTTCCCAATCTCTTTCCTATTGTTATTAAAAAAACTATTCAATTAAGAATTATTAAGCGTTTCGGAAATTTAAAATCGGATCAATTACAAAGTTCAGGGGATCAATTACAAAGTTCAGGGGATCAATTACAAAGTTCAGGGGATCAATTACAAAGTTCAGGTAATGATAAAGAGTAAGCATAAAAATCCCCGGGTAATAAATGAGAAACTGAAAAAGTCATGTGAAAAGTAAATTAAAGCAAAAAAGTATGAGTTTTTACGCCGCTTGCAGGGCTCGAACCTACGACATTCTGGTTAACAGCCAGACACTCTACCAACTGAGTTAAAGCGGCTTTCTGATGGGGACGCTATTCTATTGTTTACCCTCAGATCTTCTTATACAAGAAATTCTTTGGATATAAAGTTTATGGGCCTGACCGGATTTGAACCGGTGACCGCTCGGTTATGAGCCGAGCGCTCTAACCTGACTGAGCTACAGGCCCGAATTGTTTCTATGGCGCTTTGGTAGTTGTTAGTAAGGCTTTAATTATAAACTTTTTGCATGTGTTTCTATTTTCTAGAAAAAGCGCTATAGTATATGCAAAAGTTTTACGCCGCTTGCAGGGCTCGAACCTACGACATTCTGGTTAACAGCCAGACACTCTACCAACTGAGTTAAAGCGGCTTCTGGTATCGGGTGTGCTTTTTTGCCCACCTCTCGCGAACATTCCTAAAGCGATGATCTTATTTATATATTTCGCTTGACGCCCTTCCCACAAACTGTAGCCAGGGGTAACCTTGGGGAAATCTGCCGGTAGTAAGTACATTCTATTCGACATAAGGTCATTTTACCAATGCCTTTATTTGATTTTCTTTCAATTTACTTTTCATTCATCTACTATATCTATTTGATATCTTTGAATTTAATCTTCATTCACCTGCGATCTATTATTTGATTCCCTTTCAATTTAATGTCTATTCAACTAATGTCTTAATCCGGTCTATATTTTATTTTTCTCTAAGTTTCTGCTCTCTTTTTATAGTATCTCCACGGATTCCTTTTTCCGCCTATTTTAATGTCAATATTTATTTGCGAGACAAACCTTATATCCTATCATGAATAATATATTTGATTAGCTTTTTACAGCTTTAAGTATCGAAGTCGGATAGGCTTTGTTTTAAGCAACGTAAATTCATTTTAGCTTAAAACTCCTTTATTTAAGGACCTGTCCGGGGGATTTCAACCAGTATAAAAGCCGCTTCCGGCTTTATAGTAATGTTAGCATCAGGGGTTTAAGGTCAGTTGCTCTCTGTACTGTTGGGTATCTTTTCAGGCTTTTTCTGATATTAAAGGCACTCTTCGGGTCCTATCGCGCTTCTGGCCTCTTAACCTCACAGGTTAAAAATGGAGAATAAGGGGGCTTATTCACGAAACATCTAAAAATATGTCCAAAATGCAACGCTAAGCTTAAATTGAGTCAAGATGGTGGAATGCAGTACTGTAGCATTTGCAAGTACTGGACAAAAACAGGCACTGCAAGGCTCGACTCAATCATGATATATGACTGAGGAGTCTGCATGGAAAATTTCAGTGTTCCTATGTTTTGCAGTGAATGCAAGGCCCAGCTGAAACGCCAGGTTATAGATTCTAATGTTTTCTACTACTGCAGGAGTTGCGGACGCATGAGTTCTGAGGTCTGTTTCTCCGGGGAAAGTGGCATGACTCATGCTCAGAAACCACTGGCTGCCCAAAGGGTGTCTTCTGTTACAGAGCTGGAGGTCTCTGAAAACGCCCGGAATGCTATGGTAGAGACCTGACCTGAAAAAAGTTTTTGGCACGGGAAAGTTAGAATATTCAAATTTAGTTTTTTGAAAATGAGCCTGAAAAGGCTCTCAATTTTTACTTTTTTAATAGCTATAATATTTTTTAGCTCTGGATATCTGAAACTCATCATTATTCATTTCCAGGTTTTCTGGCTCTTTTGCTCTATTTCTCAACTGGAGTCGCACTGGATAAAGCAAGCTAGTTTTTGTTGTAAAAACTTGCCGGAAAAAACGCGTAAAAAAGTAAATCTCGTCAAGGTGGTTGATTAAAAAACCACTCTGCAAAAAAATTAAGAGAAATGTAAAGTGTAAAAAAGAAATGTTAAATTTTGCTGACAAAACCGTTTACTTTTTCACTGTCCGGCTTTGAGCAATTTGCAAACATTTTCCACTTCGGTTCGGAACTCGTCCTGGGAGATCCCGAAAAGGCCTGCAAGATACATGGCACCTCCTGCACCTGCACCTTCCTTGATTGTGCCAGTCTCGTACCTTTGAAGCCCTTTAAGGGGTGATTTCCCAAAGCCAGGGTCAGCAACATAGACTACCGGTACGCCCAGGGCTCTTGTGATCTCGACAAAATGTGCGGATTTATCTTCTACTACATAGCGAGTTGTTGCAATTGAGAGCTTTTCGGTGTTAAAGCCCAGATGTTTGATAACCGCGTAGACTGCTGCCATCTGAGTTCCGCCGGCAAGGACAACACTGATCTCGGTGCCCTGGAAACCTGCAACAAGGCCCGCAACAGCAGGCATCATGGGGTCTCCCATGCAGGCAACAGCTTTCATAGGGTCATCTTTCAGACAGCCAAATGTCAGGCATGAGGCTTTCATGCCTTCTTCAACAACCCTTTTCTTGAGTTCAAGAGGGTTTTCATCTGCACTGCTGCTGACGTTTCCATTATACCCGAGCGCTGTTAAAACTCCCATCGCTGTTGTTGTGCCTCCGGGGATGCTTTCCCCGATTATTACGTGGTCTGTCTGGTTTCTGAGCCTCTTGGCAAGGAATTTTGCCCGCTCGTAGATGCCCTGTACATCTCTTACTGCAATCGCCTCCCGGATGTCCTCTCCGGGCTTTGCTTTCAGGTCAATGCATGGAACATCCGGAGTAATTATTAGACCGGAATTAATGAAATGGTAGGGAGCGTCCGTAAGCTTCAGCGCTGAACGGGTCATGATCGCAGGAGTAGGAGTATCATAAGGAGGAGTCATGGGAAGCACCGGTACACTGATAATGTTCCCCGTTTCCATAAGTTCCGCATCCCCTGCAGGCGTATAATCCGTAAGTTCAGCCGTTTTCCCTGCTGCAGAGAGCTTCGGGATGTGTGCGGTTTTGGTATTGGAAAGTACGCATAAAAACATCGGTTTTTTAGGCTTTTTCGTTACTTCCGGTTCGATCCAGGACATAATATCTCCTCTATGAAATTAACGTAAGTTTCACACAATATTAAGATAAATTGATGTAAATCTCCTCAAAGTCTAGTGAAGAATTCTTCGACTTAGTATTTAATATTTATCGGCACTCAATTATAATTTGATTATACTCAAATTAACTTTACTTTATTTTACTCATATTTCGTGGCCTGTTGCTTCGTCGCTGTGGACTGCATAATAAAGATCAATTGAGTAAAGGTTTGAGGGCACTTTCAATGTATAAATGTGGTACTGTCTCCGGGTGTTTAAATGGATGTTACTGCCCTAAAAGGGCGCCTTCCCGGGAAGGGTGGCCATCTTTTTTGAAAAATAGAATTATAATTGTCTGATGGATTTTTTTGTTTAATTTCCACTTATTTCTATAAGTCCGGATTCTTTTAAGTAAGCGGTATAAGAAGAAAATGTCCGGAATATGGGGTGCAGCTGCCCCATATTCTTTTCCGGCTGAATTTTTAAGAAAAGGCGTTTACCGGACTCAGTATGTTCTTGCAACGTAAACGCGGGTTTCGGTTTCTTCTCCGCAAGAAGGGCATTTCTCCTTTCCTTTTCCTCTCGGGGTCAGGGGAATTCCCAGGATGCCTGCTCCTATCAGGTCTTCCATTGCAAGTCCGCACTCTCTTTTGCCGCACCAGGGTATTGTTGCAACCCCTTTCTGGATCTTTTCCTTTACTTCCTCAATTTCAGTGCAGTCATAGATGCGGTTTTCAAGTCCCATTTTTGCCTTTTCGTAGAGGCTTTCATGGATTGCCTCAAACTTCGAAAGCACTCCGGCTTCAATTTCAGGCAGAGGGATCTGCTCTTTTTCTCCGGTGTCTCTTCTTACCGCCACAGCCACATTATTTTCCAGGTCTCGAGGCCCGATTTCAAGCCTTAGGGGCACTCCCTTCATTTCCCACTTGTAGTACTTTGCCCCAGGGCGCAGGTCGCTTGCATCGATTTCAACCCTCATTCCTGCTTTCTTCAGGCGCACCTGGACATCCTTGCAGGCCGCAAGCACCTCGGCTGCTCCTTTCTTGAAGATGATCGGGATAATGACTGCCTGAACAGGTGCAATTTCGGGAGGCAGGACAAGCCCTTTGTCATCTCCGTGGATGGAGATTGTGGCTGCAATACACCTCTCTGAAATCCCGTAACAGGTCTGGTGGGCGTAGCGTTGTTCGCCATCAGGGGCTTCGTACTTGATATCGAAGGTCTTTGCGAAGTTGTCGCCAAGGTGGTGGGCAGTGCCTATCTGAAGGGTCTTTCCGTCAGGCATCATGGCATCAATAGCATCGGTGTAGTCGGCGCCCGGGAACTTATCCCAGTCAGGTCTCCTTGAGCGGAGCACAGGAACTCCCAGCCTGCGGTATATCTCTGTATAAAGCTCAACGGCCTCCTTTACCTGGGCTTCGGCGTCTTCCCAGGTGGCATGCACGGTATGGGCTTCTTTAAAGGAAGTAATCTCCCTGAGCCTTATCAGGGGGCGGGTATGCTTTGTCTCGTAGCGGAAAGTATTGACTATCTGATAGATCTTGAGGGGGAAATCCGCATGAGACCTTATCCAGATTTTGTACATCGGATAGATGGCAGTCTCACTTGTGGGGCGGAGAGCCAGAGGCACGTCAAGAGGATCTTTTCCTCCGTGGGTGACCCAGTATACCTCATCCTCAAAGCCTTTTATGTGCTCGGCTTCTTTCATGAACTCATTTTCGGGGATAAGCAGGGGGAAGAGAGCTTCCTGGTGCCCGCTGTTATCCATAATTTCCCTGATGATGTTGTAAGTGTTTCTCCTGATGGCAAAACCGAAGGGGTACCAGACATAAAGCCCCTTTACAGGGTAGCGGACGTCCATTATTTCTGCCATCCACAGGAGATCGTTATACCAATCGCTGAATTCCTCTTTTGGAGGGAGTGCTGCTTCTTTTTCGCTTTCTGCCATACCTTCACCGTATTATCGTGATCTCAGTTAATTTTTATGATAAACCTTATATGAAATGTTTTAGTCCAGATATAACGCGTCATAAAACCTCAGCAGGAAACTCCTGATCTTTATTCAGGGTAGTTGACTTGTTACCTTATAATGGGACGTTGTTACGTATTATGAGCTACTGTTGTGTATTATGAAATGTTATTATCTCTAATAATGGAACTATCTCTAATAATGGAACTTTGGGAAATGTGGCTTCCGGTTGCCGGAAAGGTCTGAATGGTCAGGCACATAGATATTTTTTCCGTCCGGTTGCCTATCCGGAAGATTCTGCATATGGCTTTTCTTTATTTTGCACCTTGTGCGGCATCCCTGCTACTTTATCTGGACAGAAAAATGCCTGTATAGCCCTTGACGTGTTTGCCTTTATTGAATTAAAAGTAAATCAATTATGGGGGCTCGACCCCCGGAATCATGTCAGGGCTGTTAAAAAATCGGATAAAAGAATTAATCTCCTCCGAGGGGCTGTACATTGTCCGAAACATCATGTGCAAGTTCGGATTTGTCAACATCGAAAACTATCATGCCGGTGTTTAGCTCCTCAGCCTCTTCCTTTGAGAGTTTGGTAGCAACAGCCTTTTTCGAAATTATTGCGCTGTTTCCGAGCGGGTCTTCAATGATGATTGTGATCGTTCTCTTGCCATCGATTACTTCATTGAGCATGCACAGGAGTTCCTGGCTGCGGGCGAACTTCTCTTCATCTTTATCTTCCTGTACCCATCTGCTCGCAGTCATAAGGACATTCTGAACCCTCTGCAGCACACCTTCGATGTTCGTTATGTACGAATCAGACGCCGGGCCGGGTTCGACAGCAATCCCCATTTCCGGAATGCGTATCGTTCCTGAGGTTGAGCGGACGACTCTTGCATTCAGGTCTTCCAGATTCTCAACTAACAGCTCATAGCGCATGGGCTCTTTACTGGAGAGGATCATGGTATCTGTAAAACGGAAACTGCACTGGCAGTTTGCAGTTATGTACATGATCTCCCCTAAATAGGGAATATTATCTCTCTGCCACTTCATTACAAGGTCTTTCTGACACAGAGGGCAGATGGTCCTTGTCTCAAAGTTTTCATTCTTAATATAATCCTGATTCAATATTTTCCACCAATAATCTTTGATCTGTCAATTTTAATGCCATTAGGAGTTACAATCACAGTGTTTCCTTTGACACCTGCAATATCTCCATGAACATCGACAACAACATCTTTCAGCTCTTTTAAAACCCTGTCCCTAAGCAGGTCATCGCTTCTGATGTTTGAGATGTCAATCATAAGGATGTTCCCGTTGTAAATCTCCTGCTTGAGTGCAGATATCTGGTTGATGCTTGAAACTTCTGCAATTTTTACGTAAGTCTCTGCAGGCTCGGCCTCAAGGACTTCTTCATATTTGCTGAGGTCAATTTCAGTGTAATCTTCGGCACTGGTTGAACTTTTTACATTGCCGCCAAGGAGTTTGTCTATGAGTTTTGCCATTTATGCACGCCTTTTGTATTTTTTTAAATTTGGATAGTACTGTCCTATATTGGGATCTATATTAATTAATTTTGCTATTATAAAGCCACACTAGTTACCAGCTTCTGTTCAGGAATTTTTCCGTTTGCTACAGGGACATTTTCTCTCAAACAGGGTCCCTCTTATGAGCTCCCTCATAACTCAAAATTCCAGAGTTTGTCCCCTACATAGGTTATTGACTTTATGGCTTTTCCTGAATCTGCATCAACCATCTGTTGCCCTTCCATAAGGGCTTTTCCTATGGCAAGAGGTTTTCTGTGGGTCTCTTCAACTATAATTACGAGATCCCCTTCTTTTATTTCGGGGTCAGCTTCCAGGATACCCGGGGCCATAATATCCGCTCCGTTTGAAACGAAACGAATAGCTCCTTTGTCTACAACAACAAGACGTTTCTGCAGCCCCATCTCAAGAGCTCCGCGGACTGTAGGGAAAAGAGTCCCCTCTATTTCAAACAGAAGAGGTCTGCCTTCCACAAGGATAAGGGAATATTCATCCAGAGTAACCTTTTCCAGAGTTTTGTTTTCCAGATCTGCCATCTCTTCACCGAAGGCGGATTCAAGGTCTTTTAACATCTTGTTCTTTGCATTTTTCCTCAGCTGAACTCTTGCCTTTATTTTCAATCAATCACCTGATTTCAAAAGGGTACGGTTATTCATAGGATAGGGTTTTTGAGCTTTTTAAAGCTTCTGTGGGTCCTCAGAGGTTCCTGCTGCAGGATATTTGCTACAGGATATCTAATCTCCCTTAAAAGTTTTTATCTGATTCTTATGGCTTTTGCCTGGTCTTTACGGTTTTTATTCAAACTTTATGCAAAGCATCATAAGAAGCACCAGAGAGCTTCCGAGAAACACCGTTTCATAGCCTAAAGGATCTATAAATAAACTTCCAAAAACCGGTACCAGCCCGAGGCCTGCATAAATTCCTGTATTAAAGATCCCCATTGCAAATCCACTCGAACTTATCCTGGATACGGCAGTAACAAGCCCTATCACTGCAGCCCCTCCCCCTGCACCAATAAATAAGAATGCCAGCAGAGGTGCTTTTATGGAGAGCATAACACCTACAGCTGCAAGGACTATTCCTGTCCTGATTATTTTCTTATAATCCGCGCTTGCTCTCCCTGCAGCCAGGGAACTCAACATTGCAGCTATATATGAGGCTGAAATTGCAAGCCCCAGCTCCGGTTTTGTCAGGAAGTCCGCACTGTAGTCCGGATAGTTTGAAGTCAACAGGCCGGTGGCTCCGTAGAGGAGGACTGAAATTCCCCATATCTTCCAGAAACCGCTTTCAGAAAACGCTTTCCTGGCTTTTTTCAGGTGCCCGGTAGGTTCGAAGGTCATTAAGGTCTCAGTTTGCTCTCCTGAAGATTCTTTACTGGTTGAGGCGCCGGATTTTTTCTTCTTCCAGCCAGAGCTGCCTGAAGATATCAGTTTCCAGGCTTCCGGAAGAATTGAGGCAAAGGAAAAACCCGCGAGAATGGTAAAGATACTTATTGCGGTTTTGATTCCCATTTCCGCAAGCATTCCGGAGAATAAAACTCCTGCAGCCAGTCCGGCATTTAACAGAAAATTAAATTCTCCCAGACTTCGCTGGCTGTCTTTCCATTCCGCAAGCATGGAATAAGCCGCAGGAAAAAAAGCCCCGCAGCCCATACCTTCTACGAATCTTGAGGTGCCGAGAATCCACAGGTTGTCAGAAAATGAAATAAAAAGCCCCGAAATAACAGTAAGTATGATTCCCAGGCCTGCTACCTTCAGGTTTCCTATCCTGTCTGCAAGGATTCCGAATGGAAGTAGTGTAAGAAAAGCCCCTATAAAATATCCGGAATAAAGCAGGCTTGAGACAGCAGGGCTCGCGTTTCCCTCTCCTGCAAGCTCGGGAAGGACGGGAATTGCTGCATTAGAAAGTCCCTGGATCGCAAAGACTGAAGAGTAGAGTATGAGTTTTTTCGAGTTCATGGTTTTTTTCTGTTCTGTGTGTCTGACCAGTTATTTAATTTTCTATAATTCTACTTTCCACAATCTTATTTTTCCTGCAAGCTTTAGATATTTCTGGTTTCTCAGGGATCTATTTCTTTCTGGTTCTTATTATGAATCTTTTCATCTTTTTTAGGGGATAGGGGTACCACCGTCCGGGAAGCGTCTTCCAAATACCTTACTGTGGATACATCTTACTGTGGATACTACTGTGGATACTACTGTGGATACTATCTTTCAGTTTTCTAATAGAAGGGTTCCTGCCAGGATACAGCCAGTTGCGACAAATATTTTTTCAAAGCTCAGGATACCTGTAAGGAGCCCTGCAGCGATCGGAAGCAAGGAAAGGCCTGCATATATGGTTGTGTTAAAAAGCCCCATTGCAAGACCTTTATCTGCATCCATTCTTGTAACAGCCAGGGCAAAACCTACCATTGCAATTCCTGAGCCTCCCCCGAGGCTTGAAAAACCCAGAAAGGGGTATTTGATAGCAAAAAGGGCACCAAGGGCAGAAAATGATAATCCTATCCTGATGATTGTCTTTTCCTTGACTCTAAAACGCCCAACCAGAAGAGAAGTGATCATGGCGCAGATATATAAGCTCGCAATAGCGCTTCCAAGCTGGGCTTTTGTCAGGACTCCAAAACTGTAATCAGGGTAGTAGGCTATAAGAACTCCTATTGTTCCGTTGAGCAAAAAAGAACTCAGCCATATCCCTGAATTGTGGCGGTTAAGAAGCCCTGCAACTTCGCCGAAAGAATGTTTGAAATGGTCTTTGAGAGAACCCGGACCTGGCAGTAAATCTGATTTTCCTCCCGTCCCTTTCAGGTTAATGAGCTCTCTGTGCCTGGGAAGAAGAGGGATAACCGAAAGTAAAGCCATAAAAGTGAATATAAGGATGGCACCTTTCAGGTAGATATCTGCCAGCAGTCCTGAGAATAAAGCTCCCGAAGCCAGCCCTGCATTGAATAGAAAGGTGAATTCTCCCATGCACCGTCCTGGATTTTTACACTTTGAAAGTGTAGAAAAGGCTGCAGGAAAAAAAGCTCCGCAGGCAGAGCCTTCCATAAACCTGGAAATCAGAAGGACCCACAGGTTTTCGGAGAAAAGGATAATTAGCCCTGAGATGGCTGTAAGGATAATGCCAAGTCCTATTAACCTGAAGTTTTCGAATCTGTCAGCCAGAACCCCGAAGGGAAGCATTGTTGCAAGGGCTCCCAGAAAGTACCCTGAAAAGAGCAGGCTTGATGCAAATTCTCCATACGTACTGTGATAGCGGGCTGCAAGTTCTGGGAGGATGGGGATTACAGCATTGGAAAGCCCCATAATTGCAAAAACTGCAATATAAATCAAACGCCTCTCAGGGTTCATAGAATTTAAAACTCGCAATCTCGTATAAGTTTTTTATCGTGACTACTCTCCTGAAACCTGTTATTCCTTTTCAATATTTACGGGTTCTTCTCTTAAACATCTGTTAAATATATAATGTAAATAGAAAATTCTATATAATGTTCTTACCTGATCTCCTATAACTATTCAGCCTGTAACATCAAGTCTATTGATCTCGATTTTGGTGAAAATGGGCTGTATGGTTACTAACCGGGGAGAAATGAATAAAACACAATCAATAGTCAACAATTAAATAAAATAAATTCACCTAAATTGGCCCATCAAATTTTTTTTAAAAATGGCTATTGATGTTGTTTTTCATGGGCCGCATAGTCCCGATATTTTCTCTATTATATTTAACTAGAAAGAAATGCATAGCTATTTATATAATTACTTTGAATAGGGGTTATGTGAGTAATGTGAGCGGGAAACTTTTTTCACATACCATACCCCCTGTCTCTTATACACATCTCCGAGCCCACGAGACGTAGAGGAAT
>NZ_JJOV01000055.1:0-23080 GCF_000979385.1 Methanosarcina sp. 2.H.A.1B.4 | reverse complement strand
TTTAACAATTGACAGAATCAATAACGGTTAACAGTTTAGGTTGACGCTTATATCCCCTGAGCTAAAGACTCAGGGGTTTTACGCTTCGTAATATAAATAGTTAAAAACAGTTAAAAACAGTTAATAATAGTTAAACACAGTTAAAAATAGGGAGTGATCAGAGAATAATCACTCTACTCCTGTTCCCAACGCTAAGTTCCATTTCTTCGTTCAACCCATACTTGGCATAAGCGTCAATGATCTGGATCTCGGAGTCGATATCCAGGTCCTCTATCACATAGGCCTGTTCTCCCCAGAGAGTTAGCCGGATACTGCCTGTTTCGTCCTTAAGCTGCAGGTTTGCGACCACACTTTCGGTTCCGTCTTCCTTCTCAAATTCTCTTAGTTCTCCGATTTCGGAAACTTTTCCCTGGACAGAATAACTTTCTCCCGGGATAATGTTGGTGATGTCAGTAAATTTCTCCCTGTACTCAACCTTTTTTTCACTTCTCTGAATTATCCCTCTGGCTCCCAGGCTGAGTTCCACCTGCTGGCTGAATGTGTTTTCCCGGGAATAAGCATTGAGAACCTCTACGGTTTCATCGAATTCAATCTCGTCAAGAAAATCGGTTTTTTCGTCCCAGAGTGTGAGCCTGATTTTGCCTGTGGAATCGCCCAGAAGGATGTTTCCAACCCTACCGGCGGAGCCGTCTTTTTTCTCAAAGGTTCGGACTTCTGAGATATCAAGTATCCTTCCTGAAATATTGATATTATTCATGTCAGCTTTTATATCTTCAACAGGGGTAAACTCTTCTTTATATTCGATTTCCTTTTCGCTTTTTCTGATTATGCTCCTGTTTCCTATTTGCAGCTCCACTTTCTGCGTAAAGGCATTTTCACGGGCGTAAGCATTGATCAGTTCAACAGTGTCCCCGTACTCAATCTGGTTCAAAAAATCGGTTTTTTCGTCCCAGAGAGTTACTCTGAGTGTGCCTGTGGAATCCCCAATCATCAGGTTTCCAACTCTCCCGCTGCTGCCGTCTTTGCGCTGGAAAGTCTTGACTTCGGAAACCTCCAGCACCTTTCCAGTAAGGTTTAGGTCTCCCATTCCGTCTTTTATGTCCTTTATATTCTGGTTGCTCGAAGTAACATCAACTTCCTCTTCACTTTCGGTCAGGACTCCATTATTGCCGATGTTAACTTCCACTCCGGAATAGCCCTGCTTTGCATAGCCACTGACCTGAACGGTTTGCCCTACCGTTATTTTTCCGTTTTTAATCAGGTCTGCCATATTGTCCCACAGGGTTAACTTTACTTTTCCGGTTTCGTCTCCGACTATCAGATTTCCAACTCTACCTATAGTACCGTCGTTCCGGGTAAATTCCTTGATATCAAAAACCGAAACAATTCTTGCAATAAAATTAACAGGTCCGCTCTCGGGTGTAATATTTTCTATTTTCACGCTGTCCATGCCTGCATCCGAGAATCCCAGTTCATTGGCAACCAGCATGGCAGCCATCGCCTCATCACAAAGCCCTCCCATATTCTCGACCTTTTCCTGTGTGCGCTGCAGGAAATCCTCTCTACTGATGACATGGCTGAGCTTCTTATAAATAGTATCAATATCGGTCATGGTACTCCCTTGAATGTTTAATACTTACCTTCAGTGTTTGGTGGTTCTTTTCTTCGATATGTATTCTTGCCTTAAATATCAGGTGTTTGTCCCTGAAAGACAGTTCTTATTAGTGTTATTTTGAGATGTGAAGCTTTTTGGAAATCTGATATATTTCAGGTGAAAGCTTGAGGTGAAAATTCAGAACAAATATTTTCAAACTTAAGATAAAATATCTTCCAATTTCATATGAGAAATCACCAGGTTCTATACGTCCTTTCATTAATGCATAATAAGAATATCCCTAAAAATTAAATATTATTTGGTAAGTCTTTTTCCTTTTTTGTTTATCTTTTTAAAGAGCTCTTGATACGGTATGTAAAGTGTCTTACTAAAGGCTACTGTATGCAGGGTGAAAGTATTCAATATTCGGGATGAGATTATTTTTGTGTGCTGGGCGAGTATCTTGAGAGTGATTCTTTTTAGTGAGTGGCTTTTATTTTAACTCATATTTTGGAAAACATAATAAGTTATGCCGGTGCTTTTTATAGTGTGAATCTGCTTGATGAGAATAAATAACGTCCAGTTCCTTTCAAACATGGCTAATGTTCTCTCGCTGCTTTTTATTCCCGTTTTTGCCGCATCACTCGGTGCCTCTTATATCGAGATCGGGGTTATAGTGGGGATCTATTCTGTCACAACCCTTCTTTCTTCCTTTATTTTCGGAAGGCTTGCCGACCTTCACCATCTGCGTACAGTGCTTCAGGGAAGTTTTGGGTTTGCTGTAGCCGCCTTTTTTCTTCAGGTCTTTGCCACCAATCCTTCTGCCCTCATGCTTGCAAGGGCTCTAGCCGGTTTCAGTGTTGGGATTCACCCAGGAGCCCTGATAGCCTATGCCCATTATCAGAAGCAGAGCCTCGGAAGGTTTATTTCTCTGGGTTCTCTCGGCTGGATGGCGGGTTTTCTTCTGGCAGGGGTGATAGGGGTAAGAATGGATTTGCTTTTTGGACTTTCATCTCTCTTTTATGCCTTATGTTTCCTGCAGGCTTTCAGGTTAAAAGACATTGAAAAACCGCAGCTGAATATTTCTTACTTTTCCCTTAACACACTGCTGAAGAATTCAGGGACCTATTTCTCTCTCTTCCTGCGGCATACCGGAGCCGTCGGGGTCTGGACTATTTTTCCCCTCTATCTCCGGGAACTCGGAGCAGGCGCCTTCTGGACCGGAGTTATTTATGCTATAAATCCTGCAGTCCAGTTTCTGATAATGCGCAGGCTTGACCCGTGTGAAAATGAAAAGCTGATCCGTGCGGGCTACCTGTTCTCAGTGGTCGGTTTTATCAGTTATGCCTTTGCCTCCTCCTATCTTTACGTCATCCCCGGGATGTTCGTCGTTGCCTGCTCCTGGTCTTTTCTCTATGTGGGTTCAACCCGCAGGGTTGTGGAACTGAATCCGGATAAAGCTACAGCAGCAGGTCTGATCAACTCAATGATCGGGGCTGCAGGGGTTGTGGGAGCTATTCTCGGAGGAGGCCTATCCCAGCTTTTCGGCTTCAGGGCGACAATGCTCGGAGCTGCCATTTTCTCCATTTCAGGCTTCCTGCTCTACAAAACCCTGGGAAGGACCGCAGGCACGGGGATAACTGAGAAGATGGGGGATAACTGAGAGAATAACTGAGAAGTAGAAAAATCAGAATTTTGAAGGTAAAGGCTTAAAATTCTCTTATCAAAAACTAATTTTAAGAAATAAAGCAAATTAAAACAAAACCTTATTTATGGTAAAGTTTCATTATGTACGTGATACTATGATTCGAAAATGCACTGATCACGGCTATTTTAGAGGAGGCAGCTGTCAGCAGTGTAAATGCCCTGGTAGATACGTGCTGGACGACGGCAGGGAAGAAAAGCTCGGCAGGTTTGTATCAGGTACTCTCCGGCATTTCCCGGCATCTGCAGGAGTTAAAATGGACAAATACGGTTGGGTGGACCTTAACATCTTCTGTGACGTTATGAATAAACGTTATAACTGGATGAGGAAAGAGTACCTTTATGCCCTTGTGGAGTCCGATGAAAAAGGAAGATATCAGATCAGCGGGTCTATGATAAGGGCACGTTACGGACATTCTGTTAACATTGATCTTGACTACGAGGAAAGCGACACTCCATACGTGTACTACGGGGCAAGCCCGGAGGAAGTTGATGTACTGCTCGAGAACGGAATTTTCCCTATCAAACAGCGCTATGTTCATCTCAGTACTTCATATGAAAAGGCAACTGAAGTTGCCCTGATCCACACTGAAAGTCCTGTGATCCTGCAGGTTGACGCCTTTAGAGCTCAGGATGACGGAATTTCTCTAAAGCTTGCAACGGATTACATCGTACTCGCGGAAAAGATACCACCTGAGTACCTGTTTGTACTCGAGGACTAATTTCCCCTTACTGGTTTTTCTTACTTTTTTTTCTCATTTTTTCCTTTAATCAGTCTACTGATACTTCAAAAAGTCCCTCTTTTTCCTCTATCCTGAATTTCACATCAAGAAACTGTTCTGTGACCCAGATGTTTGTTGCCGCATGCAAAGTCAGCTCACGGACCGTGTAAGAACTGTTTCCTGCAAGTGCCATATACGGGATCAGCTGATCTGCCAGATGTACATCTACAGAGGCTTCTGTTCTGAGTTCCGAGATTATCTCTTCTGCAGCGCGCCTGCCAACCTTTTCAGCAGGCAGTCCCCTTTCTCCAAGGGCACTTCCTCCGCAATAACCGGACCATAGGGTTATCCCGCTTCCTGTGGAAAGTAATTCGCAGGACCGGACCTTGATCCGTGAACCGTATCCGGCTTCAAGAAGCATGGATTCGGCAGCTTCAGCCTGGCGGGCTGGCACATGTGCCGGAAGATTCGATGCATGTGAAATTCCCATAACTTCTTTCCCCTTATTTTGGTTCGTCCCTCCTTTTTGGTTTTCCTCTTCTATTCGGTTTTTTCCGGCTCTTTTGTCTTCTCCTTCCTTTCGGAAATGAAAACCATGAAGCTTACAGGGTTCAAAAACAGCTGAGACCTCTCCTCCCCCCCTGGGATAGTAACCGCGATTTTTCAGGGTCACGCTGCCTGCATATCCAAGTTGCTCAAGTGCTCTGAAGGTTACATGCTGAAGGTAGTCAATTGTCGGGGACCAGGCAACGTCAGTTCCTCCACGTATCGTTATTTCGATTTTTTCTTTTGCAAAAGGCAGGGCCGGCATAAGGCTTTGCAGAAACAGGGTTATGCTTCCCGCGGTCCCGATATCAATCTCATATTTCCCCCCCTTTATTTCCACTGGAGCAAAAAATAACTCTGAAGAACCCGGAAAAAGCCCTGAAACCCGTGCTTCGCAGATCCTGGCTGCAGTTTCCAAAGCTTTCAGGTGCTGTTGTTTCAGGCCGGGATTAGGTCTGTTTCTCCTTATGTTCGTAACCTTTACTTCTTTTCCAGTAACTGCAGAAAGGGCAACAGCTGTCCTGACTACCTGTCCTCCTCCTTCCCCATATGAACCGTCAATTTCTATCATTTCCCTCTCTCCTTATTTCACTCCGTTTTTCTCGTCCTGTGATTTAACCATATCTTTCATCCAAGCTCTTATCCGGGTCCAGTTCATTTGTTTTCTCCTTCCGCATATTTCTGATTGCGTCTTTTACAGCCGGCAGAAGCGGGTCCACAAGCATGGAAACTGGAGGCGCATAGCAGGTTTCAAGGCTAAGAAGGTCTTTGATTGTTGTTTTCTTTCTTATCGCAAGGGAGAGGGTATCGATCCTTTCCTTTATTCCTTCTCCTCCTGCGAGTTGCGCTCCTGCAAGGCAGTCGTTTTTAAAAACGAGTTTTATATACAGGTCCTTTCGACCTGGATAGTAGGAAGCCCTCGTGCGCCCGCGGGAAAATCCGGTTACAACTTTTATCCCCTGCTTTTCCGCCTGGTCGGGCGTAAGTCCAACTCCTCCGAATTGCAGGTCTCCAGCAACAGCTACCCAGGGGTCAGCAAGGGGCCCTAAAGTAGAGTATTTGCCTGTAATATTATTTCCGATCACATCTGCCATACGCCGTGCTGTTGTGCCCAGCTGGCTGAGCCTGCTTTCCCCGGTTACAAGGTCCGTAACCTCCGCACATTCTCCACCTGCGTATACATGGGGGAGAAATTCCCCTCCTGCCTTTACCTGAAGCATTTCATTTACGACTATTCCTCCTGCTTTTCCAATATCTATCCCTGCTTCTCTGGCAAGGTATACTTCAGGTTTTACACCGGTTGCCAGGAGCACAAGGTCTGCAGGAAACTGCCTGTCCTTTACAAATACAGTTTTTTCTTTCCAGAAATTTTCAGGTAAAAATATAGGTTCCCCGGTAATAACTTCCACACCGAGGGCTTCAAGGTGTGCCCTGACAATTGCAGACATCTCGGAATCAAACTGGCTGGAAAGCAGGTCTTTACTTCTGGTTATAAGGATAGTTTTAATCCCTCGCTTTTTTAGGGCTGAGGCACATTCAATTCCTATTGTACCTCCACCTACGATGCATACTGTCCGGGCGGTTTCCAGGGCTTTTCCAAAGAGCATGCCGTCAGCAAGGCTCCTGAGAGTGAAGATTCCGTAAGGTAGAATATTTGCCTGGCTTTTGCGAGATATAAAGGGCAGGCTCCCTGTAGCAATCACCAGTTTGTCAAAAGGATAGGCTCCTTCTCCTGTCAGGGCGACCCGCCTGGTCAGGTCTATTGACCTCACTTTCTCGTTCAGTTTCACATCTATGTTTTTTTCCCTGAAAAAACCCGGAGGTTTTACAATCAGTTTTTCAAAACTTTCAATTTCCCTGCCCAGAACAAAAGGAATTCCGCAGTGACTGTAAGCTGTGTGGGAATCAGATGAAAGCACAGTTATTTTAAAGTCCCTCTGCCTCCTGATCTTGGTAGCAGCTGCCATGCCACAGGCCCCCCCTCCTATAATGACCACCCTTGTAAGGTTTTTATCTATCCTGGCCTGTGCGGAGACTTTTTCAGGGATCTCTTCCTGAACTTCACCTGCGGTTTGAATAACTTTGCCTGCAGCATCCTTTACGCCAAAATCGCTTCCCATGCTTTTTATAATGGTGTTTCGCACCTATTATAGGTTTTTAAAAGGAAAAGAACCTTCAACACCCGGAGAGTCTTCAACATCCTGAGAGTCTTCAACACCCTGAGAGTTTTCAACATCCGGAGAGTCTTCAGTACCCGGGGAGATTTCAGATGATCTGGAAAGACTTTCAGTGTCCTTCAGTGTCCTATAAATTAAGTTTAATCGAACATCTTTCCTGAAAATATCCATTTGAAGGTGTTTTCCAGAAAACAAAAGAGAAAGATAACGATTTTATGGGGGGGTGAACGAGCGAGTTGGGAGTGGGGGGGTTAATACATAAAACAGTGTATTTGTCTCGCTCGTTCAAATTTTTAGACGTTCTTTGTTTTATATATACTTTTCTAAATTTTTCTAATTAACTCTTTTTTAGGAATTTTGAGAACATTTCCAGATGTCTTTATCCTTAAATTTATCAAGAATGAATTAAAATAATTCAGGGTTAACTAACCTTTTAAATAACCACAAAGTTCTTAAAGCCTGCAGGCATTAGACATATGAATTTAAGACATGTGACATACAGGATTCCTGTTTCTCCGAAGTTGCTTTAAGGCGGGCGGGAGCTGTTCTGTCAGGTCATATCATAAATTAATTACTTCATCCATTCATCACCTACCGGATTCGTAAAGAATCTTACGTAACTAAACGTATGCAAACTTAATAGAAATTTCAGATTATACATGTTACCAATTCAGGGCTAATACCATTCAGTCCAAAAATAAACCTTATACTTATCACCCATGAAGTAATAGTCAAAAGTGCTTTCAATAAACCTGATGCATTTCATTCACTGCTTTACCACTTATCGTTTAGGGATACTTGTTTAATCAAAAAGGCGTCTGGCACACTCTAGCTGCTCACGCCTCAGGTTTATCCCATCTCTGGGAATATCTCTGGAAGTCTTCAGTTATCAGGTATATTGAATGGTAAACACATTATTTGACTTGGGATTCTGAGAGTTATTTCAGACCCATCAATAAGCTTATGTTAGGGCAAAGATTTTCGGGCAGGTGCAAAAAGCCTCCGTGGATATTGTGGAGGTATACTGTTATAATTTGGTCGAAAATCAGGAATAGCTCTATCTTTGAGAGCTTTAAAACCAGGCTGGTACTTATCTGGCGATTTGCCTTGCAGGTAAGATTTCATCAAGCAACAGTCAGGAAGTATTCCGCCGGTTTAATTATTCTGGCATAAGCGCAACAGGCAGTTGCAGGCAGGTTCGGAACTCCTCTTTCCGGTTCATAGGGTTCATAGTAATCCTCAATTATGAAATCTGTCTTTTCAAGGGTGTATTATCTCTGATCTGGTTTTTAATCTGATTTTTACTACTATTTTTGCATTTTCTGGCCCTTTATGGATCCAGCACGTTTCCAGGATATAGAGGATAGGTTTGTACTACCAGAAAAGTACTATGAGCCTGAAGACGGAAAAAGAATTGTATGCCTGAATTGTTCGGGTGTTAAGGGTGATTTCCCGTCGATTAATTAAATAAATCACCAACGAAAAAACGTTCACAATACATCGTTCATAATACATCGTTTATAATACATCGTTCATGATAAATCGTTATAATAGTTTGGGAGAATTCAAATGCAAAATACTGATACTACAAAATACATTATTCATTCTAAAATCAATGCTGATGGGGTAATTGAGCGTCCTGATATCGTAGGCGCAATTTTTGGTCAGACCGAAGGGCTGCTTGGAGCCGATCTTGATCTGCGTGATCTGCAGAAGACCGGAAGGATCGGCAGGATCGAGGTAATGGTTACCGCCAAAGGTGGAAAAACCAAAGGAAATATCTTTGTTCCTTCGAGCCTTGATAAAGTAGAGACATCGATTCTTGCAGCATCTCTGGAAACCATTGACAGGGTAGGTCCTTGCAGTGCCAAAATTGAGGTTTTCCAGGTCGAAGATGTAAGGGCTGTAAAGCGCAAAAAAATTATTGAAAGGGCAAAACTCATCTTCACGAAAATGTTCGATGAGACTGTACCCGAATCTCAGGAACTTGCTGACGAAGTCCGGCAGTCCGTAAGGGTTGACGAACTGACTTATTATGGCAAGTCAAGGATACCCTGCGGGCCGAACGTGCTCAACTCGGACGCTATCATTATTGTTGAAGGAAGGGCTGACATCCTGACCCTGCTTCGCTATGGTATAAAGAACACCATCTGCGTGGGCGGAACTAACATTCCACCTGAGGTCGCTGAACTTACTAAAAAGAAAACAGTAACTGCTTTTACGGACGGAGATCGGGGTGGAGAACTCATTATACGTGAACTCTTGCAGGTGGCAGATATTGATTATGTTGCCCGTGCTCCAGATGGCAAGGGTGTAGAAGACCTTGTCCAGAAAGAAATAATCAGGTCTTTGCGCCGAAAAGTTCCAGTGGAACAGATTATTGAGAAATACGGAATCCAGGAAAAAGAAACTGAAGATAGTGCCTGCAGGCTGGAACACATTTCCAAGAGAAAGATAAGAGCACCTGAAGTTGCTCCCAGAATTGCGGAGAAGAAGTTACACAAACGTGTGAAAGTTCACAGGGTATCTTCAAAGACAGACGTTTACGAAGAGGAATCCCCTGAAGAAATGGAAGAGGCGGCTTCTGAGAAAACTTCGGAAAAAGTTCCCGAAAGGCCCTCTGAAAAAACTCATGCAACGGTAGAAAGAGTTGAGGCAAGAAAGGCTGTCTCAAAGCCAGTTATAGCAAGAGCAGTTCCAGTCACCAGGGTTCCCAGAGGAAAGGCCTCAGCTGAGAAGGTTTCAGTTGAGAAGGTTTCAGTTGAGAAGGTTTCAGCTGTGAAAGTTCCTGGTGGAGAGGCCGTAAGGGTTTCCCCCGCTCCTGCCAGACAGGCTCCGGTTCCACTCTCTCCTGAAGCGGTGAGGTTCAGACCGCACGTAGACGCCCTTAAAGGAACATTGACGGCAAGGATTCTGGATTCTGAAGACCGGGTAATAGAGGAAATGGCAGTCAGAGACCTTGCAAGCAGGTTAAAAACCTACAAAGACAATGTGAAAAGTGTGATTTTTGATGGTGTAATTACTCAGAGGCTCGTTGATATTGCTTCGAGTAATGCAATCAAGAATCTTGTAGGGGTAAAAATCGGAAATCTTGCTAAAGTTCCTGCAGATATGGAAGTTATGACCTCCAGCATGCTCTGAGCAGGTCTTTTTACTTCCTTTCTTCATCTTTTTTATTTCTTTTCTTGTTGTTTTAAAAAAAATCGTTTATTTACGTCTGTTTTTCGTCATAGAGTCTGTTTTTCGTCATAGAGTCAATTTTTCCCTGAAAATAGGGTACCGTACCCAAAAATAATTCCAATAAATATATGCCATTGAGTATATTCTCCTGGGCAGGAACTAATTATTTCATTGTTATTATTTTATGTGTATCATTTATATATATCTCCGGGAAAATCACTACGATTTGGCATGGATTCACACTATAATACTAAAATTCACACTCTATCCTACAATTCATCATCATTTATCATTTACATTATATGAAAAAGTTTATTAACAAAAACTAGGAAACAAATTTCCTCGGGTAATTCTTTTATTCGGTTCAAGATAATATTTAATTGATCTTGTAAAATTGTAGGTATTTAATTGATCTTGTAAAATTGTAGGTATTTAATTGAAAAATTGTAGGTCTGTTCGCTATGCACAAGGAAGAACTGATACAACTGCACACATATATGGCTCAAATGAAGAGATACTTTGAGAGGCACGGTGTAACGCACGAGTTCGATGACTACAAGGCTTTATCGATAAGCCCCGTCCACATCCACAGGAGCAAGGCGGATCACAAGCGCGCAATTTTTATTTTGGGAGGCGAGCTTGCCACTCTCATGTCACGGGATGACCCTATCTTCGAGGAAGCGTCTACCCATATGAGAGATTCTTTGAATTCCGTCATTAAGCTCATCGGTAATAACTGATAGGGCCCTTGATTGTAGTAAAGAGTTCGTTGTTCGAGAATACGGGTTCGAGATATTTTTGTTTTGAGATCAAGAGGCGGTATGGGTGCAGATGCATTTTCATAATCATACCGTCTTCTCCATCTGAATAATACTTTTTTTCAGTCCAGCAGGATACGAATCCGATCGATCTGTATAATTTTTGTGCGTCAGTGTTACTGTTTCTTACTTCCAGTCTCGCGTATCTAAGCCCGTTTGCAACAAAAACGTCACATATGGCATGAATAAGTTCCGTGCCTATTCCCCTTCCCCTATATTCTTTTTTTACACCAACGGAAAAAATATGCCCTTCGTTTTCCGCGGAACGGTAGCCCACTACATACCCTACTACTTTTCCATCATGTTCCGCAACAAGGAAGCCGTCTCCAACCATTTCGTAAAAGTTCATATACACCAGGGAATTATGCTCCGAAAAAGCCTCTTCTTCAATTTCGACTATTTCCTGGAAGTCCTCAGGTGTGAAACGTCTTATCATAATATCATTATATATTCCTGCCATTTTATTACTTCTTCGAGGGAAGACCAACTCTCTCAAGGAAGCCTGTATGGCTTTCTGTTCTATATATTTTCTATTCAGGAATATCTTTTTTTGGCACAGGCTCCGCGCTTCTGTAATGTTTTACCGGGCTGAAAATCAGGCTAGATAATCAGCTTTAAAGTTTTCAGCCCCAGGATTTTTAAAGTTTTCAGGTTTAAAGTTTTTTTACATGCCGGACGTCTACAGCAACACCCCTGCCTGATTCTTCCATTTCTCTCCCACTCATCATAGCCCTTCCTACACAGAGAGCTTTTTTCCCGAGAACTATTACCTCGTCATTTGGTCGTATTTCGGGGTCTGCCTCAAGCACACCAGGGGCAAGAATGGAACCACGTGGGACAAAGTCGTCAATCTTTACCACATATTTCTCACTTTTTAGTACCAGTTCCGCTCCTTCAGGAGAAAGGGCAAGCATCCCGTACTGCGGGATTAAAGTTGCAAGCTGTTTTTTCCCGGCAAAGAGCTGGTACTTCGGGAAACGGCCTTTAACCACGGGGTTTCCGACTTCTTCCGAAAAGAGAAACTCTGCGCCCTCTCCGAATTGATAGCCTGCAACCGCCTTTACGAAATTCTTCTTCTCTTCTTCGGCATTCTGTTTTTTCTGGCTGAAATTCTCGGAAATGCAGATAGATTCAACAGTATTTTTCAGGTTCGAAAGAGACTCATAGGACGTGAGACTTTCTCCGGCAGTATAGACTATGTCAATCCCCAGTTTTTCAGCTACCCTTTCACAGATCTCCCTGTACGCCCCGTCCACATGGGCAACTATTGTTTTATACCCGTGTTTTGAGAGATAGGCTTCAAGGCATCCGGAAACCCAGGCTTTTTCATCTTCGTCCCAGTGCCCCGTAACCGCAGTATCGTAATGGGCTGCCGGGTAGGTTAATTCGAGTTCTCTGGGCACAATTCCCAGGGGTGAGGTTATGATTACCTCATGGACAAACTTTCGGTATTTTCCAAGGGTAAGGATGAACTTCTGGTGGGACTGGGAAATTGAATAGGGTTTTTTAGCTGCACACGGGAGGAGCAGGAGAATATCAAGGTCTGGAGGTGCATACCTTTCCTGCACACGCTGTGCAAACCTGACCACTTCGATCCTTGAAAGGGCTTCGGAAGTATCTGCAAGGAGCTGGTTTTGCCGGAAAGCGGGAACTCTTTCTTCAAGGTAGGAGTATTCGAAATCCCCAAAGCGCAGCAGGGCTGTAAGCCAGGGCCTGACCCTGCACTGTCCTTCCACGTACTCCCGCAGTGTCCCCGCCCTAATTTTTTCGCGGACAAGAGCAAGTTCGGCGTCAAGGGCATCCCTGTTATGGGCTGAAAGAAGCTTTGCCCTTTCGGCTCTTGGGAGAGTTAGAAGCTCTGCGGGCGTTGTGGCGGCACATACCCTGCACCTGCAGGGAAACTCTACCAGGGAGTCAAGATAGAAACTGCCTGCAGCTGTAAGGTAGATGTCAGAATAGGCTGCAATTTCTGCCTTTGTATCATCCATAACATCGATCCCGATGTAGGCGAGCATTGCTGCATTTTCAGGACGGGCCAGGTTGGGGGCATAGAGAGCAGTATCTGGGGGGATCTGGTTTCTCAGGCCTATTAAGGTTTCAAGAAACCGTCGAGCGTTATTTTCCAGAGTCCCTGCCCCTTCCATTATATAAAGGTCGCTCTTCTGAATCTCTCCTTCTGCTCTAAGAAAAGAACCTGTAGGACCTTCATCTTCAGTATTTCCATCACTTGTGGCAGTAAATGTTTCTACTTTTTCGAGTGATTCGGCTGGAATGGCAGGCGTATATGTCTGATGGGGAAGGATTATGAGAGTCCCCTTTCCTGTTTTCTCACGAATTTCCTTTATGCGTGCTGCAAGTTCTTTCCGGTCAACAGTCCAGAGGCTGCCTGCATCAACAATAGATCCAGGGTTTTCAAGGTTTCCTAGTGCTGCCGTATGCAGGGCACAGGGAGTGCGGAGTTCGGGAGAGAGCAGGAGTTTTCCTATACGTGCTGCTCCATCTCTATTTTCTATTTCAAAGTACTGTGTCATATTTGTCCTCTTATGTCTATCAGGATGTAAAGGTTTGCCCTGCACATTTTTCTGAAAAAGTTCTTATCTCTCTTTCTTTTTCCTTACTTTACCTTCACTTTAATCTGAAAAGCTGTCAATTTTCTTCTGGTTTTTAAATAGATCTCAGGAGGAAGGAGGATGGTATATTCTTATATATTATTAATATTGATTATCTGCTGCAACTTATCTATCATTTCTGTCTCAACTGTGGCAGAACTTTCTATTTTTCACATCCGAATTCCAGATTTGAGGTCTATAATGGATATAACTGCAGAGCTTCGAAAAATCGTTGGCGAGCGGCTCTCGGTCTCGCCTTCTGAACTTTATTGTTATTCTTCTGACGCATCCCAGGTCAAAGGGATGCCTGATTACGTGGTACGCCCTACAAGCACGGACGAAGTCAGCCGCATTGTCAGGCTTGCTTATGAAAATGAAATCCCTGTGACTGCAAGGGGAGCAGGCACCGGACTTGCCGGAGGCGCAGTCCCTGTTGGAGGGGGCATTGTGCTGGACATGTCGGGAATGAACCGCATTCTTGAAATCGATATTGACAACATCCAGATAGTCGTGGAACCGGGAGTAATTCAGGATGTCCTTAATGACGCCTTAAAGCCATACGGCTTTTTCTTTCCCCCTAACCCGGGCAGTTCTGCCATGTGCACTATCGGGGGCATGATCGCTTATAATGCAAGCGGAATGCGCTGTGTCAAATACGGCACCACCAGGCACTATGTCCGTGACCTGGAAGTGGTGCTTGCGGATGGGACTGTCATTCACACAGGCTCAAAAATGTTGAAATCTGCTGCAGGTTATGACCTGACCCAGCTTATTATAGGCTCTGAAGGCACGCTCGGAATCGTCACTAAAGCCAGCCTGAAGATCGCGCCTCTCCCTAAGACCCGGAAACTTGTAATCACATCCTTTAAAAGTGCCGAGGTTGCAGGGCAGGCAGTTGTAAAGACTTTTTCAAACGGGGTCATCCCCTCAGCCTGCGAGATCCTTGACAGGGTTTCCCTGCAGGTGCTTAAACGCTACGATCCGAAACTTGTGCTCCCCTCGGAAGGAGATGTAATCCTTTTCGAGGTCGACGGTACCGAAAACTCGGCGCGTGAGGCTGCAGAGCAGATAATAGAGGTCTGTTCCCCCCTTGCCCTCTCCATAAAGCTTGCGGAAAGTGAAAAGGAAATGGCAGATATCTGGGCAGCCAGAAAGCTTGTAGGGGCGGCTGTTTCCCGCCTTGATCCCACGAAAACCAGGATTTATGTGGGGGAAGACGTGGGAGTTCCTATAAAGAAGGTTCCGGAACTGCTCAGGAGAGCACAGGAAATTTCTGAGAAATTTAACCTGCCTGCCATGAAGTACGGGCATATTGGAGACGGAAACCTGCACCTTGCCCTTTTCATTGACGTCCTGAATAAGGACGAGTGGGACCGCTTGAACCGGGCTGCTGATCTGATCCACAGGACTGCAATAGAACTTGGAGGTACGGTCAGTTCCGAACACGGTGTGGGGGCTGCTCGCGGCCAGTATATGGAAGCCCAGTGGGGTCCGGCCCTTGAGGTAATGCGTGCAATCAAGAAAGCCCTTGACCCGAAAGGAATCCTGAACCCGGGCAAGCTGGGGTTGTGAGAGCCGTGAAAAACGAAGGAAAAAAGGAAACTAAGAGAGCAGAAGAAATGAACGAAAGTGGAATAAGTAAGGCCGGAGAAAAAAGTGGGTCTAACGGCAAAGAGCAGCCCTTTGAAATTGACCGCCGTTCGGTTTATAAATGCGTTCAGTGCGGAACCTGCCGTTCAGTCTGCCCGGTCTTTGATGTAGTTGGCTGGGAGTCCGCCAATACGCGCGGAAGAATGCTTATCATTAAGAGTCTGCTCGAAGGAAGGCCGCCGTCCGAAGATGTCCTCTCAAGCCTTGCTTCCTGCACAACCTGCGGGATCTGCGCTGCCAAATGCCCTGCCGGAGCAAACCCTCCTGAAGTAGTGGAAGCTGCCCGTGCCCAGCTGGTAAAATGCGGTGTGACAACTGAGGCCCAGGAAAAACTGAAGGCTGCGATTACGACCAGTGGTAACTCTTTTGGGGAAACACGAAGTCGCCAGCACTGGCTTTCCGATACAGAGCGTTCAAACCTCCCGGAGAAGTCTGACTATGTCTACTTTGTAGGTTGTTTTGACTCCTACCGTTATCCGGAATTTGCAAAAAAGACTTTTGAGGTTTTGCAGCGCTTTGGAGTCACCCTCCTGCCGGACGAGCAGTGCTGTGCTTCTCCCCTCCTCCGTACTGGTTTCCGGGAAGCTGCGGGGAAGATCATGGAGCATAACCTTGAGCAGATCCGGAAGGTAGGAGCTCACACCGTCATCACGGGCTGCGCCGGTTGTTACACCACTCTCAAGAACAATTACCCTGAAGAGCTCAGGGTCATCAGCCTCCCCGAGTTCCTTGCCGAACACCTGGAAGAACTGAACCTGAAGCATCTTGACCTCACAGTTACCTACCACGACCCCTGCCATCTGGGCAGGCACAACAAGGTCTATGACGCCCCGAGAAAAGTTATTCAGGCTATCTGCACTCTCAAGGAGATGAAAAACATCAAAGAAAACTCCCGCTGCTGCGGCGGTGGGGGCGGAGTCAGGATAGGATATCCCGACATCTCCCTTGAACTTGCAAAAAAGCGTATTGAAGATGTGCCCGAAGGCGTGGACTACCTCGTTACCTCCTGCCCCCTCTGTGTGAGGAATCTCAGGGATGCAGGTGGAGATGTCGAGATCATCGATATTGTAGAACTCGTGGCAATGGCACTGGAGTGAATTAGCTACTGATTTATGGTTGATTTTTTCCGGGCCGGGTTTCATTCCGGCTCAGTAATTCCTTTTTTTGCTCCTGAGAAGAGGTTTGTTCCTGATGTAAAATCAGTAATTGTTTTTTTGCGACTTCTATTTTTTAATTGTAAATATCACAGAATTTTTATCTTCCTGATTTTATCTTCCTGGATGGACACAATGATAATCCGTCCGCTGTCGGTCAACGCTATATTTTTATTTCTTGAAGGCGACTGTTGTTTATTGAGCAATACAGACAAACGTAAGCTTTAGGAATTTATGGGAGGATAGGATCTATGAGTTGTAAACCAATTAAGTTTCAGAACGTTCCCCCTGATGTGTTTAAATGTATGAAGAAAAAGCTTCAGGACTATGATATCCATGTCCCACCGGGAAACAGAGGGGAACTTTCGGGCAAGGGGGTCACTGCAGATTTCGAATGGGACGGAAAGTCTTCCCTTACCATCACAATCACGGAAAAACCGTTTATTGTCAGCTGTGACACTGCAGCCCGGAAAATAAAGGCTTTCGTGAAAGAGTGCCACGGTTCCTGAAAGCATCCGGATAAAGTTTCTTCGGGCAGGAGGAAAGAAGGAGATGGGTGAAAGGAAACTGGACACGGAGGGGTGCCAGGGGATCAGGTTTAGAAATGTAACTCCGGACGTGTTTTCCTGTCTGAAGAAAAAACTGCAAGCATATGGGATAAAGGTACAGCCGGGAAACTCCGGAGTGCTTGAAGGCAACGGTATAGTTGCCCACTTTAGCTGGGATGGGGGGAACAACCTGCTAATTGAGGTCAAGGAAAGATCCCTGGATACCTACTGCGGGCAGGTAAGCGGAAAACTGAGGTATTTCCTGCGTGAGTGCCAGGGGTACTGAGGAAATTAGCAAAATCTGCTCATTCCCGTCATTCCCAAATCTGCTCATTCCCGTCATTCCCAAATTCAGGATAAAAAAGCCTATTAAGGCTTTTTAATAAAATTTATTCTTTCTTCTTATCAAACAATTATGGGCATTTCCCACAAGGTCGAGTCTTCCTGCTTTTTCCAGGGCTTCATATACGAGTTCATAGTTTGCAGGACTCATGTAGTGCATCATGGCTCTCTGCATGGCTTTTTCTTTTTTGCCCCTCGCAACGTATATTTTTTTGCCGGTGAACGGGTCAAGCTCTGTGTAATACATGCAGGTCGATACTGTCATAGGTGTTGGGGTAAAGTCCTGTACCTGTTCTGTGTAGCCCCCATGGTCCCTCACATACTCTGCCATTTCGATCATATCTTCAAGGGTACATCCCGGGTGTCCTGACATCAGGTAGTTTACTATGTATTGTTCCTTGCCGCATTTTTTGTTAAGGACTGCAAACTTTCCGGAAAATCTCTCATATACTTCTTTCCCTGGCTTGGACATTGCATCGGTTACTCGCTTTGAGAAATGTTCAGGCGCAACCCGCAGCTGCCCGCTTATGTGGTGGGCGCAAAGTTCTTCGAGGTACTCTTCATCCTCAAGAGCCAGGTCGTAGCGCACTCCGTAGCCTGTAAAGGCGTGTTTGACGCCGGGCAGGTTGCGCAGGTTGTGGAGGAGTTCGAGCAGTTTTTTATGGCTTGTGTCAAGGGCAGGGCAGATGCGGGGGTAGAGGCAGGCTTTATCCAGGCAGGCCCCTTTTTTCTCCCAGCTTTTGCAGCCCATGGCGTACATGTTAGCAGTAGGTCCGCCGACTCCGTTAATTATGCCCTTGAAGTCCGGTTTTTCCGTAAGCTTCTTTGCTTCCCTGAGGACGGACTCGATGCTGCGGCTTGCGATCATGCGCCCCTGATGCTGGGTGATGGCGCAAAAGGCACAGCCTCCGAAACAGCCTCTGTGCGTTGTCAGGGAGAATTTTACCATCTCAAGGGCAGGGATGGGCTCGGGGTAGAAGGGGTGAGCTTCACCTGTAAACGGCAGCTCATATACATGGTCAAGTTCCGCTTCTGTCAGAGGGCGCATGGGCCTGTTCTGCACAATAACGGTTTTCGGGTGAGGCTGGACAACACCTTTTCCTGTGACCGGGTTCTGTTCCATGAAGTATGTGCGGAAAGCATTTGCAAAGTCTGCTTTGTCCTGGGAAACTTCGGAAAACGAAGGAATTTCGATGTATTCTTTGAAAAATTTGGCTGAGCTCTCAGCTACACCTTCAGCTACATCCCGAGCTATTTCCTCAGCTGTACTTACTGATTCTCTCTCCCCTTTTTGTTCCCGTTTGTCCTGTTCCTGTCCATTCTGTTCTTTAGCGGTCTTTTTGCCCTTTTTGAGTTCTTTCCAGGCTTTGACTTCCATCTTCCAGACCGTGCCGGGGATGTCTCTGATCTCCCTGATGTCTTCCCCGGCTTGAAGGCGCTTTGCAATTTCTACAATCTGGAGTTCTCCCATGCCGTAGACAACGAGGTCTGCAGGGGCGTCGGCCAGAATTGACTGCCTTACTTTGTCCGAAAGATAATCGTAATGAGCAAAGCGCCGCAGGGAAGCTTCAATTCCTCCGAGCACTATCGGCACCTCGGGGAAAGCTTCTTTTATCCGGTTTGAATAAATAATCACGGCGCGGTTCGGGCGAAGCCCTGTTTCGCCTCCAGGGGAATATGCATCCTTATCTCGTGGCTTAAGGCCCGGAGTCAGGTTGCTGACCATTGAGTCAGTGTTTCCTGCGCTTACGGAAAAAAAGAGTCTGGGCTTTCCAAGTTTCTTGAAATCCTCGGGATTATCCCATTTTGGCTGGGCAATTATTCCTACCCTGAAGCCGGCATCTTCAAGGACCCTTCCTATTATTGCAGTCCCGAAACTGGAATGGTCTACATAGGCGTCTCCTGTAATCAGAATGATGTCAAGTTCCTTCCAGCCGCGAGCTTTTACTTCTTCAGGGCTCATCGGGAGAAACTTTGATACAGGGAGAGCTGGATAAAAGCTTTTTTTCTGCTTTTTTTCCTTCTTTTCGGTTTTAGTTTCAGGCCTCGATTCGGATTTTTTCCCTTTTCCCGCTGAGGTTTCAGGAACTGTCCTTTCGGATTTTATTGAGGTCCGAGTCCCGGATTTTATTTCTTTTCCGGTTTCTACTTTTTTTGGAACAAAAAAACTGGTTTTTCTGGCGGACCTTTCTCTATCCGGTTTTTTCTCCTTTTCTTTATCTGTTTTTTCCATGTTGAATTTTTTATTTCCTCTCGGGACCGCTGTATCTTTTTCCATAATCTGCTTCCGGACTTCCAGTCTTTTAATCTTTTTCTTCCAGTTTTTTAATCTCTTTTTCTTATTCGCTGCCTTCAGACTCCCATCATCATCTTTAGCATTGTATAAGAAGCCAGGATCTGTTTGTTCCCGTCCCTGTCATTCGGGGCTCCATGCCCTGAGTACAGGTTTTTTACATCGAGTTTTGTGAGTTTTTCTACGGAACCAAGCATTTTGTCAGGCTCTGAACCTTCAAAGTCCATTCTTCCAAAACCTCCGCCTGGAAAGACGGTGTCTCCTGAAAAGAGGTTTTTTGAGACGGGTTCATAGAGGCAGATACTCCCTTTTGAATGGCCAGGAGTGTGGATGACTTCGAGGTATTCCCCGTTTCCTATGGGAATTTTGTCCCCTTCCTCATAGATGACTGTTGGTCTTACAGCCGGAGCGCGGTCTCCGAAGAGCACTGAAACACTTAGATACTCGTCGTTTACGCCTTCAAGGTCTGCCCTGTGGATTCCAACTTTTGCTCCACTCTTCTCAGCAATTATTGCAGCTGCGGCAGTGTGGTCATAGTGGCAGTGAGTCAGGACGATTAATTCAAGGTCAGTAAGCTTGATAGATTTTTCCAGCTCCCTGATGATCAGGTCACTGCTCATTCCCGCATCGATCAGGACTTTCCCGTTTACAAGGTAGACACTGGAATCATAGGCAGTGGGGCAAATATATCGGACTTCCATATTTCTTCCTCTTTCTGTTTTCTCTTTTTCCCTTCTTCTTTCCCTTCTTCTTTACTTTTTCTCAGAAACTATTTTAAAACCTCAGATGTCGAAAACCCTGCGTGCATTTTCAGTGGCGGCTTTCGCAATTTCTGCAGGCTCCATTTCCTTAAGCTGCGCTATAACAGGGATCGAATCCACTATATATGCAGGCTCGTTTCTGCCTTTTCGTGGGGAAAGGAAAGGACTGTCGGTTTCCAGGAGCAGGTTTTCAAGGGGTACCTCAGCTGCAAGGGCCTGGTGATGTTTGGAAAAACAGACAAGAGTAGCCAGGGAAATATAGTAGCCTGCGTCTACGATTTCACGCATTGTTTCAAGGGAACCGCTATAGCAGTGATAGACTACGGTATCCATCCCTTTTACGAGTTTAAGGACCTCCACTTCAGCCATTCGGGCATGTACTACAAGGGGTTTGTCCAGATTTTTTGCAATCTCGATTACTTTTTTGAACGAAGTTGTCTGCCGTTCACGTTCTTCATTTGTTTTGCAGTCCTGAAAGTCCAGGCCGGCTTCTCCGATACCCACTGCGTTTCCTGCATTAGCCTCTATCTGGGCAATGATAGCGTCTATATCTTTATCACTGCCTTCTCTGCCGATGTCAGGGCTCAGTCCCAGTGCAGCATGGATATCCTCATTCTTTTCCGCAAGCTCAAGACTTATGCGGTTGCCTTTTAGGGAAATTCCGGAGTTGATCATCCCGATAACTCCTGCTTTCCGGGCACGGATGATAGTATCTTCCCGGTCTGGGTTGAATTTGGGAAAATCAAGGTGACAATGAGAATCAATGATCGGATAAGGCATGGGTTTGTATTCCATTTCATTTTATTTTACTTTATACATGCATGAGGAATACAAACCCGAAAAACTAACAGGTATCAGACTTTATCCGGGTTCAGGCTTCGAGCTGTTATTTCCGGTATCATTCTCCAGCTCTTTGGCCCTTTTCTCTTTGCCTTTTAACTTTTTTCTTATTTTTTATACAGCAGGTTCATAGCATTTACAAGGGCTTCCACGGAAGCCATAACTATATCCGGGTTTGCAGACCGTGCTGTTACAATTCTGCCCTTTTCGTTTTCGAGACCTATGTACACATCGGCAAGTGCATCTGCCCCACCGGTGATAGCATCGATCCTGAAATCCTGAAGTTTGAAATGGTTGCTTTCGCCGAGGATATCCCTTACGGCATTGAGGGCGGCGTCTACAGGGCCAACTCCGGTTTTTGCTGAAATGATTTCTTTTCCTTCGATATCAGCCTTGACCACAGCCGTAGGTGTGAGGATGTTTCCTGTCATGACGGATACTTCTTTGAGCTTGATAAATTCTTCATCAGAGCTTGCTTTTCCGAGCACTGCAGAGGCAACTGCATAGAGATCGGCATCTGTTATCTGTTTACCTTTGTTTGCGATTTCTTTGATCCTGAGCACAATCTCGTCAAGCTGCTTTTCATTGGTTTTTATGCCAGCAGACTCAAGGGACTGTTTGACTGCATGTTTGCCTGTGTGCTTTCCAAGGACGATGCGCCGTCTGTGCCCGACCATTTCCGGGGTCATTATACCTGGTTCGAAGGTGTCGGATTTTTCAAGTACTCCCTGGCTGTGGATTCCTGATTCATGGGAGAAGGCGTTTTGCCCTACCACAGGAGTGTTTGGCGGGAGTCTGATTCCGGTGTAGTTTTCAATCATTTTCGAGGTTTCGAGAAGGTATTCTGTCCGGATATTGGTTTTTGCACCGTAGATTGACGTCAGGCTCATCACTGTCTGGGAAAGGTCAGCATTTCCTGCCCTCTCTCCAATACCGTTTATAGTGACCTGTACCTGAGATGCCCCGGCTTCAACGGCCATAAGGCTGTTTGCTACTGCAAGCCCGAAATCATTGTGGCAGTGGACGTCTATTGGAATCGTTATTTCGGCTGCAATGTCTTTTATTTGTCTGTACATTGCAGATGGAACCATGATTCCTACCGTGTCTGGCACGTTAATGATATCGCATCCTGCCTCCTGGACTGCCTTGAAAACCTCTATGAGGTATGCGGGGTCAGTTCTGGTGGCATCCATTGCAGAAAACATGCACTTCAGCCCCTGGTCTTTGATGTACTGGACAGCTTCCACAGCCAGTTGAATTACTTCTTCCTGGCTCTTTTTAATGGTATAGATCCGCTGTACCTCCGAGGTCGGGACGAAGGTGTGCACAAGGCCAACATCACTTTCAAAACAGGCATCGATATCTTTTTTTAGTACACGAGCAAGCCCACATACTATGGTATCAAGCCCTGCATTAGAAATCGATTTTACGGATTCTTTATCTCCTTCTGAAGATATGGGAAATCCGGCTTCTATTATGTCTACCCCGAGTTTGTCGAGTTGATGAGCAATTTCCAGCTTCTGGGTCGAAGTCAGGGATACGCCCGGGGTTTGTTCTCCGTCGCGCAGTGTTGTGTCAAAAACAGTTACTTTTTTATTCTGCATGGGTTTGATGTAAAAATCGATCCCTTCTTTCAGGGTGTACATCCATAGTAATCATCAAATTGAATGTACACTTCTGGTATATAAACATCATGTATGTTTTTATATATTTAGTTGAACTTTACTTCTTTGAGTTTTCGAGCGAACACTATTTATAGTAGATGCTCCATTCTAGGGTTGCTTCTCGGGCGTCACAAGACATCCCGAAGGTGAAAAACGGAATTTGAAAAACGGAACAGGTATCAAAAACGAATCTAAAAAAACGGAATAAGAGATGCCTGAAGGGATTGTTTTTACAAACAATCGCTACTAAAAACGGACGACGGTAAGGATTCAAAAGTCCAACTCTTTTGAAATCTTTCAACCATCCAATTTTCCTCTTTCAAATTTGTTCAACCTTCTTTGAAGGGAAAAGCTTATATACAAGACACGTCTTGTATGTATCCCTCACACAGCTCAAATGTGTGGGTTGAAATTCAAAATCTCTTTCATCTTTTAATGGAGACAGGAGTTATTTTTCTGTCTGACGAGGATTTGTCGG
>NZ_JJOV01000060.1:0-25203 GCF_000979385.1 Methanosarcina sp. 2.H.A.1B.4 | reverse complement strand
TGAATTTGAGGACATTAAACACAGGTCTACGAAATTCATCAAAAAAAGCTTGAAGAATTTGACACTTACAATCAACTTCAAGAAAAATGGGGTCAAAAATTATATTTTTGCGAATTTTGACCAGATCAATAGCTTGATTGTAGCAAAAAAGAGTGGGATTACATAGAATATATAATAAATTTTTATAAATTAATAGAACCTGTCAAGTCCAGTCGGACCAAAAAAGAAAGGAAATATTCAGTACCAATTAGTGGGTACTGTCAAACTGAGGTTTGAACATGCGGCTAACACCGCTGCCCCATTGCTCGATAAGGTCAAGTTCCCGGAAAACACGGGCTATAACGCGGTTGCGTAATTTGGAAACCCCCTGAAGTATATCTTCTACCGTTAACCCGGAAGCAGGATGCCAGGGTTTTCTATTTCAATACGGTCATCAAAAAAAGAAATCCGGATGGGTGCTCCTTTCTGGGAGTAGTCAGCGTGGACAACAGCATTGACCACGGCTTCCCGCAGGATCGTTAAAGGAATGCTCCAGACGTCCCTGCGGTATTGGAAAAAGCCACCAGTGTTTTAAGTATATTTCTAGGAGAGGACAGGTCACGCTTGAACTCCAGCGTTTTACCTTCTGGCCTGGAGAGCAGTTCAGCAATTGAGTGAGTAATTTCTCCTCCTTCTGGCAAGCACCATTAACCCCTAAAAGGATCATGCCGCCTTTTGCGTTGGCAAAAGCTACAGCTGATTCTACGGTTATGTCATCGAATTTCTCCTTGAATTCAAGGGTTTCGGATTCGCCGGAGTTGATTAAATCTTTAATTTTCATTTTTAACTTCCCTTATTTCCCAACCAGCCTCTTGTAAGTACCTTTCATTGCCAGAAATAGTGTCTTTGTGTGCAGCAACGCACAATAAACAAGTTGGTCTTGTCATGCCCACATAAGCCACTTTTAGAGACGTCTCTAAAATAGGTTTTATCTTTTTTTTCTTGCTTATTAAATAGTTTATAATTCTTTTAATATCCGTACTATTTTTATACCATGTTTCAAGGTAGAGAGTAGCTGTATGTGTTTCCCCCTTAACACTATGAACTGTAGCAACTTTAATGTTAATATCAAATTCGTTATATATATTAAATTCTGGAAGTTGTTCCCTTCTTTCAGTATTGCTATTTATTAAAAAGTTATTGAGCTTTCTAATATCTACGTCCTCAAAGTATCGACAAAAATCATTTAATATAAAGTATTTAAATGGCTCTGAAACATCTTCTCCAACATGAATTTTCAAGCACCAATCTGCTGCTTTTGAGTTAAACATGTCCTCAAAATTCGTATCCTTATTTTCTAAGTATTGAATTAATGTCCTTTCAGTGAATTGGTGAGAATTATTTGGATCCTTTACTTCGAGAAGTTTTAATACTTTTAAGAGGGCATTTATCATTAATTGCCGGTAATAACCAGCACCCTCAATTTTTATTGTATTATCATCTACTTTTTGCAAATAATCATTCAAAAAATTTAACTCTATTTTACGGCGACGAGATCTATTTTGATAATTTATGTAGTATGATGACAGAGTAATTTTATTTTCATTCTCTTTCCCTATCCACCCAATAGCCTTAAAATCGCTATGTTCATCATATAAATTGTGTTCTTTTATTATTTTTACAAAAAAAGGAAGTACTGAGTCTATTGTGTCGTCATCAAAAACCAAAAATTTTGGTTGTATATCTTGAACTGATGAATCACCAACAATATTTTGTTCATGTACACAAAGTTTTTGGGTGATTTTAGCAATTGAACTTGAAAATCTTTTACTCCCATTGATACATAAGCAATCATCGATTTCCAATGTGTCCTGTTCTTCTAAAAAACCATCGTATATCGCTTGGTTTCTATCACCAAATTTCTGTATAATTACATTCGAGGCATCAAATATTTGTTCCAGAATTGAATTTTGATTTGAGTCTGTATCCTGCATCTCATCGATAAAAACAAAAGTAAATCTCTCTGAAAATGCTTTTTTTAGCACTATGCTAAAATCGTTTAAATATTTAAATGCCAAAGAATATGCATCTTCGTAATGTAAGATTCCTTCTTTCAACACACTCATTTTTATTTCAAATAATTGTTGATATGAAGAACTAGCTTTACCTATATTCAACTTATTTCCTTTAATGTCAAAGAAACATTCACTTATAAAATCAAATCTTATACCTTTCAAATACTCTAACTCAAAACCCGGCCTTTGTTTAAATCTATTGTACATCCACCCTCTTAAACCTCCACTTCTTGGAAGTTTTTGATATCTTTTTATAATTTCAAAATCATAAGAATCTGAATCAATTTTAGAAGGTCTTGTATTATAATAACAAATGCAAGCCGGAATGGCCAAATATCTATCAACAAATGATTGAATTGTCCCGAAATAATTCGGATAAGAGAATAAGATGTCCCCTTTTCTACCCAATTTTCCCTTAATCTCATTGATTGCTACATTCGTATGAGTCAAAACACATATTCCTTTGTTATCTTCGAAGGGCATCCTTTGGACCAAGATTGCCAACTTTGCTAATAATGCAGTTGTTTTTCCACTTCCAGGGCATGCTTGGATATTTTTAGATTCCATGCATTTTATGACATCTCTTCTTTCGAGATCAAAGGAGCAACCTTCTGGTAAAAAAATTTTCTCAGCATACTCAATATCCATCTCCGAGATTTCAATCATCGGATGCCCCCTTTTTTAACTTTCCAGAAGTGGCATAAATTATAGCATCAATGATATATTCGAAATTAGGGTCAGTTATTAATTTATCTTGAAGTTCTTTTTGATCGGGATATTCATTTAATATTTCGGCAAAGCATTGAGCAACAATAGCTTTCGAGATTTTTCCTTTGAGTTGAGTGTTATTGTAAATCTCAAAAGCTATTCTTCCATTATCCCACTTTCTCTCATTCCATTTGTTAATATCTGAGTTTACTTTCTTATTTACTTGTATCTTCTTGTCTTCTGTTAAAGTGAGGACATTACTGTTCTTAATTTTTCCGCCTTGTAATACAGCTCTGTAAAACTCGGTTTTGAGATCACTTAATGCAATAGCATATTCTAAAGTCCAATCTTTAGAAACAAATGCCTTTACCGGAAGCCCATTGTAATGAGCTTTTTTTTCTTTTATTGCTTTTTCAACTCTTTGTAAATAATCAAGTTCAGTTTGTTCTTCTTCATCTTGTTCCTCTTCATCTAGTTCTTCGTCAGTTTGCTCTTTATCGCTTTTTTTATTTTTATTTTCGGAGGTGTAGTAATAATCGGGTCTAGAATCACAATCAGTTATAACAGCAACATATGTGTCAATGAATTCTTCAGGGTTTGATCTCTGAAATATCCTCGAATATCTCAAAAATGCAGTACTTCCCACATTTATGATAGAAACACCATGTTTTGAAAGAGGTAATCCGATAATTTTAGCAATTGTGGGAATCAATAGATTCTCTGCGTCTCCCTCTACAAGAATTACCCCTTCAGCGAAAAACAGGTTTGCTTTTGTGACATCTAAGAAACGTTCCAAAAATAGATAATCACCTTTTTCAAGCTTGGTGTTTTCGTGTCCCATATTGAAAACCTTACCATTTTTACAGATGATCAGGTTTTCCAAGTTGACTTTTGAAGCAAGGTTTGGGCTATGAGTTGTAAGAATTAATTGAACTTTTTCATCGGATTCTTGGGTTTTACTTTCTTGCTGCAAATACTCTATCAGTCTCAATTGGGCCTGGGGATGTAAATGTGCTTCAATTTCTTCAATCAGTGTTAATTTCAAGCCCGTATATTTTTCTCTTTTTAATAGCAAAAGTTCAGAAGCAATAAATAAAAGATTATCAGAACCTAATCCAGCTTTATTGATGGATAAATTCAAGCTCAATTGTTCTAATATTGATTTTAAGTTCATATCTGCAATTGAAATGCTGGATTTAAGTTGATTATTTTTACTTGAAAAGTTTCTTAAATAGTCATTTATGTGAGTGACTATTTTTGTCCCATTTTCTTTGGATTCCGTTTCGCCCTTTTGTCCAGATTCGATTTCCTTACCTTTTTCGGATTCAGTTCCTTCCTCACTCCCTTCTGATTCAGGATCCTTTTTCTCTTCAAAAAAAGACTCAATTTCTCCATTGGCCTTTTTTATAACTTCTATTATTGGATGTTTTTCCTTGTCAGCAAAATCACCATGAGAATAGAGAATTTGAGATAACCTTGAGTTTCTTCTCGGGCTTAACTCAAACTCAGCATCTCTTAACGGTCTTAAGTAAACAATCCTTAACAAATCGCGAGCTTTTCCATCTAAAGAAGTTCCTTGTTCGTCAGATCCTGCTTTTAAATCTCGATATATTCTCCCATTTTCTCTTCTGCCTATCAAAAAAACTCTTAAATAATAATTGGGAGTACCTTCTGAGTCACTTTCAATACCAATCCATTCCAAAAAATTTTTGGCTTCTGAAGGTTGGAATCCTCTAAATATACATTCAATTCTTAATTCCTTCGCTCTTTCTTCCTCAGATGCATTGGGATGGATATAGAAATCTTCATCTTCCAGTCTGTAATACTCGTAGCTCTGAGTAAAAAGAACCATTTTTATAGCATCTATGATGGCAGTTTTTCCTGAGTCATTTTCTCCAACCAATAGATTCAATCCAGAGTTAAACTTTATATGTAAACCTGAATTGCCATTTTCCCCTTCACCAAATTTACGAAAATTCGATATTTTTAACTCAGAAAGGTACATTTTAAATCCCCTTACTATTTCCATTATTTTTACGTTTACATTTCCAAAATCATATTTTCAGAAGCTTTTAATATACAAAAAAGTAGGGAAAGTACATTTATCTATCTTCATTATTTGAATCACGCTTAGAAACATAAGTAATGTAGTGACCTGTAAATGTTCCAAGCAAAAAGGTCAAACTGCTATCTAACTTCCCTACATAAGTTAGAAAAACCGTTGCAAGAAGAATTACTACGAAAAATGAAGTCATTATAATTGTTTTCCAAAGAGCATGAGACGCATGTTTTTCGCGTAATTCCTTCTTATACTTTGTTGAAGAATCGAAATAGTCTCTAATGCTGTTTACAGTTTCTTTTAAAAAATCTGTACTTTCAGGTTTATCGATTGCTTTTTTCAAAAATGATACAAAGGATTGGTCAGAATATAGTTGGAGTTCAAGGTTTTTCTTTTCAAGAGTATTGCAAACGTTTTCAAACTTCCCGAGTTTTTCAAGTAACTCTTCATTTTTTTGCAGCAACTCTTCGTAACTTGGTTTTTTAACAATTTTCTGATTATTCTTAGTTTCTACTACTTCTTTTGTGATTCCACCGTCATTTGATTCATTGCTTTCCATAGTTTTCTCCCATCTAAAACTCAAAAATGATAGTGAATTTCAGATTTTCCCCACCAACCCTTCAAACTTCTCATAATTAACTTTGACCCCATCATCCAGATCAATCTCAATCATCTGATCCGCTTTATGCTGAAGCAGTTCATCGTATTTTATGAGCTCATCGATCTTCTTCCTCAGCTTCACCAACTCAGCCTCGGCTTTTCCCCTATTCTCCTTACTCCCGGAAATCTCTTTTTCAAGAAGCGGCCTCTGAGCATCCAGCTTCGACTCAAAGTCCAGCAGATAATCGATCCTCATCTTTGCCAGGGTAGTCTTATCGTACCTGTGCATGTAAACGAGCGCATTGAACACTTTTCCTTTTTCGGAGGAAGTAAAGAGCCAGTAAATAGGTCTTTTCTTATACATTTTCAGGTGATCGCTGTAGAAATCCTTCAGGAAATAGTTCCGGATAACCTTCTCAGAAGCTTCCCCTTTCTTTGAGAGCGCCCCTGCAATAAAGTCAAGGTTTTCGGAAAGTGTCTCCGTCCCAAATGTAAGTTTCAAGAATTCTTTGAACCGGTTTACGATATCATCCGTGTAATATTCGTCATCAAGGATCGGGATGATATTATCTTCATCCGGCAGGAAAGAAGCTCCGGGAACTTTTTCTTTAAAATCAGCCAGCTTTTCTCCCTGATTTGCAAGGATCAGCCCTTCTTTTTTCGGCGAGTATCGCCCGAACATGCAGCCTACCGCGTAAGAAATTAATTCTCTTATGGTATCGGTCAGCAACAGAGCTTCTAGTTCTTCTTCGGTTTTATTGTTAGCGTAGCGATAATAAGGATTGCAGGTCAGCGTGATTTCAGAAAGCGGTACATCCGGCGTCATTTCGTCCTGCAAGCCGTAGGCTTCAATGAAAATGCGGTTATTCTCTTCCTCCAGCCGCTGCATTTCGAGAGTCATTTCTTTCCAGTGGGCGCGGAGTTTGGTGTAGGTTTCGCTGAGAGTTGGCTGACGGAATTCTGGTTGCAGAAGTGGGAAGATAGTGAAGTCCCAGGAGATTTCATAAGAATCCCAGTCAGATTTGGATATATCAACAAGCTTTTTAACAGTTGAGGAAATAGATCTCTTATAGTTTTTTAGTGAATCAAGGATAGGCAGTTTGCAAAGATGTTCAGCTTCATAATTTAAAGTTGGAGATAGTATTTTCAGTACAAAATTTATAAAGTTAGTGTTCAAGATCCCAGTGAATAGGATTATGTCTTCTTGATTATTAAAAAATATAGCTGAACCAGCAACATCAAAAATAAAACCCTCTGGGAAATAACGTACAGCAAACTTTCCACTTGATACTTTTGACCAGCTCACAGATGATTTGAAGTAACAATTTTGATTCTTAAGTCGACCTCCAGGTCTAAGTTTGTTAAGTTCTTCGTGAAATGCCTTAATATCTTCCCCATCATTGAGATAGTTAATAACATACTCTTGGTTACCATACCATCTTCTAAAATTGCCACCCTTATTATAAGGAAACCATTTTAAACTGCTTAATTTGGCGTTTTCTAAAGATGAATACCCTGTTCCCATCCTAGTACGTTGTACCTCATGCCAAAAACGCAAAAATCGATCATTATCAGACGTTGTAGCCCCTTGCTTTGGCTTCGAGAATGTCTCTAATTTTCGGGATTCTTCAAAGATTTTCAGCATCCTATTACTTACCCAATATGCAATCGGCGAGCCTGGGATTATATGTAAAAAGTCTCTTGAATTTGCCTTGAATATTTCTTTTTCCTGGAGCTTATTAATAAATATTTGCTCTTTATCAGCTGATTGTGGCACATTGTTTAAATTTATATAGCTGCCAAATAATTCTGAATCATAGCTTTTTTTTATAGTAAATGCACAAGCTTGAACAACACATGAGTTCATAGAGGGGAAGCTATTGTATCCTATTTGAATTAAATTAGAGATAAAATATTTTGCCAGCATCTTTTCTCTTAGACTTTCGTAAGAAGATAAGAACATCCAAACCTGTTGTGTGATTAAGGAGCAATATCCTTTTTCTATAGTGTAAGAAAGACATTTTTCCAAGAATACTGCAAACAAATCACTTTTCGAATCATTGTATTCTTTTTTCACAAATCTAGATAGTTTTTCATTCATTCCCCCAGCACTCATGTAGGGTGGATTTGTAATTACACAATCATATTTTTTCGTCATAATTCTTGATTGTTTGACTATTTTATCTGGATTTGCCAATTCTACAAAAGACTGCAGAGTCGGTTCTTTCTTAAATTTCTCAAGTTCTTTCTCTATTATCTCTAAATCAAGTACAGGCAATTTTAATATAGAACCATATTCTTTCGCATCAACAAATAGTTCAAATAGCCTACTCATTTCAGGATACTTTATACTATCCAGATAATTGACATTATTCGTCTCCTGTAGGGAACATAAATTTAAATCAATATTCTTAAAAAACAGATCCTTATCATATCCCCTTGCCTTCATCATCACAGCGAATCCTGCAAGTTGAGAGGCTCTGTCATCAATTTCAAGTCCATATAGATTTTTATTAAGGATAAGAGGCGCAATCTCCGAATCCAAATAACCAACTGACCTGTAAATTTCATACAGAATCTCAAAGGCATATACAAGAATGTGACCTGAACCCATTGCTGGGTCGAGAACTTTGATTTCTTCAGGGTTGTAAATTGGTTTTTCAGGAGCTGCGACTTCCTGTTCAATGAAGTATTTGAATTTGGATTGAAGGACAGGATCAGGGTTTGACGTAAGCCAGAGGCTACCAAGAGAGTTTTCTACCAAATATTTGACAATCCATTTGGGTGTGAAAAGTTGGGTTGCAGCCGGGATATTTTCCTTACTGATTTTGATATTCTTCTTCAGGTCTGCAAAGATTTTGTCCTTCTTTGGAGCAATATAGTCCTGATAAATCCAGCCTATGATTTCAACTTCCTGCCAGTCTTCTTCAGGAATAATTGAATTCAGGTCATTCAGGACAGAACCTGTGTGGAGAAGCTTGTCAGGGAAAAGGAGTTCGGTATAGTCTTCGATTTCCTCAAAGAGGAAGGGCATTATTTTGTTCAGGTAATTGCAGAGCTTGAGAATCAGGTATTTGTAGAGCTCTTCATCTTTGTTTTCGGCTTTGAAATCGAGGACAAGGTTCCGGTCAAGGTTCAGGAAATCAAGTTTCAGGGCGTTTGTGAGAAGGTCGGGTTCGGATTTATTCGGGTCAGTTGAAGTGAAGACTTTGATCTGGTCCGGGAGGCAGCCGTTCATCTCCATGAACTTGAGGGCTACAAGGCGGTTGAACCAGGTATAGGTCACTTCTTCCATGACCTGTCCGTAGCCTTTTTCCTTGATCTGTTTTACAAGCTGGGAACGCTGCTGTTTGATATGGGCATTGAAGACTTTGCCGTTGATAACGACAGAATCTCCGTGCTCTTCTACGGCGTGGATTTCTTTGGAGGAAATTCCGTAGCGAGCTACCTGGCTTTCGACTTCTGCGTTTAACTTATCCCTAACTTTGTTCGAGAATTCGATAACTTTTGATTTGTCCATTTTTCATCCAGCTCCTTTCTTATACCCTTATGTTCTTTTCTTCGAGGATTTTCAACAGCTTCTCTCTGAGCTGTGTAATATATTCCTCGATATCTTCCTCGTTTTCCAGCATTTTTCCAGACTGGAAAAATGAGATTTCGTTTATTACTTTTGTATTTTTTTGTGGAGCTGGAGGTGATACAGTTTCTATTTCATGCCCTACTTCTGGCTTTTCTGGATCGGTACTGTCATCCCCATAGTGTATTTCCGGTGGCCTTTCCCGGATAATCTGCCTCTCTGTATCTATCTGCCTGTAAGCCTCTACCCGGAGAGAGTTTATCATAGGGAGCTGGCTCTGGACAAGAGCGCAGTCCTCAGCATCTTCCGTGGTCCCTTCGATCACATTGAAGAGCCGAAGCACCGATTCCCTGAAATCGTCTGAAAACTTCTCGTCTGAAAGGTCCTTCCCAAGTTCTTTTGTAACCTCATCAAGGTTTTCTCTTATCTCTTTTTTCTGGGCAGAAAGGGCCTCCTGAATTGAAACTTCTATCTTCTTCTCCAGCATGGGAAGCTGGCGGACCTGGGAGTAAGGCTTTTCCAGGCTCAGGATTGCATTAACTTCCTCGATGGCTGCTTTTGTTTCTTCCCCGAGGAACTGGGTGTTTCTGCAGTAAGCTTTGTACTTTCGGGCAAGCCTCCGGAAGATATCAACCTGGGAACCATCAAAGAAGTTTTTCACAGGCTCTGCATCGGCGTGAAGCTCTTCAAACTCGGCTTTTCGGGAGGCTACGGCTCTAAAAAAGGCTGAGGGGTCAGAGTTTTCTGTCAGTTCCTTCAGGAATATTCTATAGGCTTCTATCTGGGTTCTGCCCGGGAAGCTCTTTTCTTCCTCGTACCTGCCTTCGATTTTTTGCAGGCCTGAAAGCTCTTCTCTGAATATGCTCTTTACCTCTTCGTAAAGCTCCCCCTCTTTTTCTTTCAGATTTATTTTTTCAAAAAGGTTGTTGAGGACCAGTCTGACAGCTTTAAGGTCTTCTTCCCCGGTCTTTTCCCTGATTTCTATGACCAGTTTGTCAGCATCATCTCTTCTTGTCAGGTGCTTTGCCGTAGCATCTGCAGCATTGAACAGGTATTCGGACTGGTAGCGGAGTTTAATCTCTTCTCTGAGGTAAAGAATAGCCACAAGCCCTGAAATCGTCATGTCTTTCCAGCCGTAGGGCTTTTTCGTGAAACGGTCCTTTAAGTCGCTTAAAAGAACCCTGCCGCTTCTCCCGTACTTCATCTGGATGTAGTCAAGCACCTCTTTTAAAGCCAGCTTGTTTGTATCGCTGCCTGTAACCCCGAACTTCTCAAGATCGTCCGAACGCAGGACTTTGAGCACATCACTCTCGGTTTCGTAATCCTTTGTGGCATATCCGGCTTTGTTGTAGACGTTATCTATAAGGAGGTCAAGCCCTTCCTTTATGCGCTCTTTCGGATTGGATTTTCCAGGTGTTACTTCCTTGTTATCAACAAATACCCTTGAATCCGAGACTCCTTTCAGGATAAGCTCTGCTGCGTTTGCTCTTGCGCTTACGGCATTCTGCTGTTTTGTGGACAGGATGTTCTGGATTTCCACATTGTTCCGGTTTGAAGAGTTCTGCTTGAGGTATTTCTCTATTCTCAGGTAGGACCTGATCTGATCGATTAATTCGTCTTCCGGAAGTACGAAAAGCAGGGTGTCCGCTGAATCGATATTGCTTAAACTGTCACCGCTCAGGGACTGCTGGTTGCCTTTTTTACTATTACTATTATACTGGTCTGAAAGAGGAGTAAGGAACTTGATCGTAAGGTCTGCACCTAAAACAGTCTTTACCCTGTCATCAATCGCTTTGTTAAATTTGTAATCCTTATGGGAAGCCGGACAAATTCCCTGTTTTTGCTCGTAGAGCATCCCATGGATTTCTTCAAGGATCTGATGCTCTTCAATATCTATCCCTTTGATCTCTCTATTGATATCTTGCTCCTCATTTGTCAGGAAATAATACCTGTCCTCGGACTTGTTTATCAGGGTCTGGTCTTCAAGTCTTCGCAGGGATTCAATGATTCTCTGTTTCAGTTTAATCTTATCTTCGTCAACCGAGGAGATGGAGAGCACTATCAGGTTATCGAGGTTTGGCTCAATTTCCTTAATATTCCTGATCATAAACAGGATTTCCAGAAGTTCACAGTCTTTTTCATTAAGGAACTCATTTTTCCGGGCGTGAGAGATCGTCTTTGCAATAATCGGGTCAAGGAAACCTGCAATAGTCTCATAAAAAGCATGGAAAGGAATCAGCAGCCCCACATTCTCCTCCCCGTAGTTCACTGTCGACTCCTTAAAAGCACCAAGGAGCGACCTTTCTCCTTTTGCCAGGTGCTTCCCGGTAAACCCGGTTTCTCTTATTTTTTCAAAGACCTTCTGCGCAAGATTGAACTGGTAGGGGACAAAAGGATATACGTTTACAAAGTCCTCTTCATTCCTGTAGACCTTTATTTCAGCCCGGTTTGAAAACGCAAGCAGGTTCTTGAGTATTGTCTGTTTTTCAGCATAGTATGAAGCAAGGACTTCCCTGTATTCCTCTTTCTTATGCAGGATCCTTTTCTTGATGACCTCGTCCACATTGGCGCTGGTAAGTCCCAATCGGGTGTTAAAGCGTCCCTGGATCTTGGAAAAATCATTGCCTTTTACGTGTTCCTTTGTAACAGTATCAATATCAGCCTGTGAAGTCACTGCAACCCAGGCTTTTCCCTGAAGCCTGGTCCCCAAATCTTCTACAATGGTCTGGAGGTTGAGCATCAGCTCGCTATTTTCTCCGATATACTGTCCTATTTCATCCACAAGGAAAATTACCTGATGGGCTTTTCCTTTCGATTTGCAGTACTTATCGAGCTTATTTGCAAATTTCTCAACGCTGAAAGTATAGCTGGCCCCATCGCTTTCAAACAGCCTTGAAGCAGCCTCCCTGCTCATCGAACCGCAGGTTGCAAGGGCTTCTATAATATCATCCTGCTCAAAACCGTAGGCTACTCTTCTTTCTTCCCAGGGCTCTCCGTTTATACGCTCAAACTCGGTTTTGAAAGGCTCATAGAGTCCTTTTTCCTCAAGCTGTTCTTCAAGTTCTGCGATCCAGAAAACGTCTCCCATATACCCGCGCCTATCATTGAAAGCCCTCATGAAGATGTTTACAATCTGCTCGTCGCCCTTGTTTGCAGTGTTTGCTTTGGAATCAATATTAAAAAGAATAACATCTTTAGTGCCTGTAGTAACGGCTTTCTCAATATTGGCAAAAATCGCGGGGTCTGTTATTTTTTCCCTGAAAAACTCGAGTGCTGTCTTCCCCTGAACTGCTCTATTTTCCAGTAAATATGACAGGATTTTGAGGAAATGTGATTTCCCCGAACCGAAGAACCCTGAGATCCAGACTCCTATTTTATCTGTGGGTTCTTCCAGTGTCGCAGTATAGTTCCTGAAGAATGTATCAAAATGCTTTAGAGACTCGCCTGTCACCACATACTCATCAAGTTCGGTATAGACGCTCCTTTCGTCTTCCTGATCAACCTTTATTACCCCATTGATATCCCTTCGGATATCTTTTTCAAATAAATCTTCTATTTTTATTTCTGTGGCAGTCATGTTAAGCACTCTGAGTAGATATAAGTCTGAATAGGATTTCAGTCTGAATTGAATTTCAGTCTGAATAGGATTTCAGTCTGAATAGGATTTCCAATATGAATTTAATTCCAATGTTAATTTAATTCCAATATGTATTAAAGTTAAGATAATTAAGAGTGTGGCCTGAAAGCTTAAAACTTCCCCTCTAAATAATCCTGAGCAAATTTCTTAAATTACATTGCCTCTGGCATCAAGCGGAAAGCTCTGTAGTAGTTCTTGCTTTTAAATTCGCCAAATAATCTCAGGTCAAGCCCGCTGAATTTTCCAGGATAAAACATCACAAGAGGCTTTTTGCCTGTAACGGAATGAAGATTATTAAGGACGGAATGAGCTCTGGTCATTGGCCATGCATTTCCCACTCCTGTCAGAAAAATCAGGTCGTAATCAACTTTAAGTATCTCGGCAATCTCTTTTTTTGTAGCCTCTTGATTCAGAATTAATCTGATATTCTCAAGCAAGGCATCTGAGCCCTTTTTCTTTTCAAACTGAATTATTTTTTCATCAGTAAGCTTCTGATTCAGGATTTTGAGGCATAAATTGTACAGATTAATCTCAACTATCTTAATCGAGTGTTTGCTCTCAAAGCTTGGGATCATCTTTTCAATTGTATCCCTTACAAGGAGCTCTTTCTCCGGTTCGTAATCAAAAATCCAGTATGGGATCTCGTTTCCCAATCCCTTGCAGTCCAGAAAATCTGTTGTTTTTATCTTTTCTTTAAAGAGTTCCAGACGCTCTTCAAGTTTCATGATCTTAGAATACAGGCACTATGTATAAAGCGGTTATTATTTTCAATCAGTAAATTGTTATTTATTTTTAAGCTCTCTGCATCTAATGGTCTCAATAAATTAATAGTTCAATGCTGAGGCATATATCGGCACATGCACCAACCCTCCCTGCCCTCATGCAACTGATGACTGCATGCCTTGCAGGGAATGGGCTTTTCTCTCAGAGCCTCATCAATTGTGTACACTCTGCCGGAAAGTTTCTGGCATTCAGAACAGGAAGCGTCTCCACCGGTAAAAACAAAAACTCTTTCAATGCCTTTCTGTTGATAAGCCATCAATTCTATCTTTGCTGACATCTGAAGAGGCTTGGTAACTATACCTGAATAACTATAAGTAATTCCATTCAAAACCCCTTCCAAAAAGTTCTATATGTGTGAATTGCAAACTCTACTTATGGATAAAAAAGTATGTGTTGGTGTAGATGGATGCAGAGCAGGTTGGTTTGCAATTGCACTAACAGAAGCGGGGGATTTTGATACTTTTGTGTTTTCAGAAATATCTGATCTTTGGAACTATTTCTGTGGCGGCCATACCGATGTTCACATATGTTTGGACATTCCTATCGGTTTAATCGATCGTTCTTCTAGTTACAAAAGAAGACCTTGCGACGCCGAAGCTCGAAAGTTACTCGCTCCAAAAAGGCATCCCAGTGTTTTTACCCCTCCCTGTAGAGAAGCCCTACATGCCGAAAGCTATGAAAGCGCCTGCGACATCAATGAAGAAGTTACCGGCATTCGCCTTACAAAACAGTCATGGGGAATAGTTCCAAAAATTAGAGAGGTGGATGATTTTCTCGTATCCACTCATTCCGCGCAAGAGAATATAAAGGAAATTCATCCTGAAATCTGCTTCTGGGCTTTTGCTGGAAAGCCAATGGAATATTCAAAAAAGAAAAATGAGGGATTCATAGAAAGAAAAAAGATACTGCAAGAAATCTGCAATTTGACAGATAGGATCGTGCAAAATTCTCTTGACAAATATAATAGAAAAGATGTAGCGAGAGATGACATACTTGATGCTCTTGTTGCCTCTTTAACAGCAAAATTGTCCTTTGAAAAAGGTTTAAAATCTGCCCCACAAAATCCTGGACGAGATTCTAGGGATCTGCCCATGCAGATGGTTTATACAACGGTTTGCTGTAGGCTTCAAAATGCGGAAACCGAAACCATGAAAATCAAGCCGAACCTTCAAATCATAAGAAAATATATAAAAAAGATTTAGTGCGAGGGGTGGGATTCGAACCCACGAAATCCTTCGATACCGGATCTTAAGTCCGGCGCCTTTGACCTAGCTGGGCAACCCTCGCAAATTGAAGAGTAACTGTTTATTTTTGCCTGTCCTACCTTTAAATAGCCTTTTTGCTTTTAGCTCTTTTCCTCGGATTTTGTTCAGTCCTGTAAATAGTTTATTAAGTTTGACACCTTTGGACTGGCTGAACAACCTTTGCGCTTGAATAAAAGCAGGCTGGTTTTGAGCCGCAAAAATTTCCTTATGCGAACATGCACTAAATAAAGTTAAATTATTTAAAGTTTATTCTCTACTTCATGGAGATTACATTTCTTGGTACTGGAGTTGCGATCCCTGAAAAGGGTCGGGTACAGTCCGGCATACTTGTCAGGCTTGAGGACAAACCTCTGCTTATTGACTGTGGAAGCGGCGTTTTAAGCAGATTTCCCGATGCAGGAGTCCCACATACAGAAGTGGATACCGTATTTCTCTCACACCTTCACCTTGACCATGTAGCTGATTTGCTCCCCCTCATTAAAGCAAACTGGCTCAGAGGAAAAACCGAAATGCGAGTATACGGACCTGACGGGACCGAGGACTGGTTCTCGAAGGTGCTTGGGGCATATGAGTATATTCTGGATGGAGTGGACGTGGATGTTGTAGAGATCTCTCCCGGAAAGGAGTTTACGCCTGAGGGTTTTGACTGCGAGATTACCTGCGCAACTGCTTCCCACAGTGTTCCGACTCTGGCATACCGCGTGACTGCAGAAGACGGAGAATTTGTTTACTCAGGGGATACCGAGCCCTGCCGGAATATAATGGACCTGGCAGTTGAATCCGACCTCCTGATACACGAATGCTCCTTTCCTCCCGGCACAAAAGTAACAAACCACACAACTCCGAGCACGCTGGCTGAAATGCTTGAAGACTACAACAAAGAGATCGGAAGTATCTGCCTCACACACTTCTATCCCGAAATGAAAGGGCATGGAAAAGAAGCAATACACCGCCTCAAGGACTATGTTGATGGAGAGGTGATCCTTGCAGAAGACCTGATGAAACTTGAAATATAAAGGAATTTAAATTGTAATAATTAGAGCTATGAAAATTATAACTATGAAAATTATAACTATGAAAATTATAACTATGAAAATTATATCTATGAAAATTTGAACTATAAATATTTGAAATCTGATTATAATCATAAATTTTGTGGAATCCGGAGAAATACAGAGACTTTAACTCTCCGGTTTTTCCACCTGTTTCAAGAATTTGAGGCTTAATAAAGGATTTACCTTAATGGATTTTACTTACTGGAATTTACTTACTGGAATTTACCTTAATAGAATTTACCTTATTGGAATTTACCTTATTGGAATTTACCTTATTGGAATTTACCTTACTGGAATTTTGTTTGTGAAAAGCTCTGAAAGACCAGAATTACATTTTACCCCCGGTGATTATCATGGCAAGAATACTTTCCGAACTTGATATTGGCATTCTGAAAACCGTTGCCCCGGAATGTGAGGCGCTCCTCTGTTCCGGCTCAGGAGTACATTATCGTTCCATTCTCCCGCCTCTGGCAAACCACTACTCAAAAGATGCAGCCGATTTTCTGAGGAGGATCAAGCTGCTGTCCATGTCTGATCTTGAATACCTTGTCAGGCTCATTTTATCCGGAGAAGAAAGCCTGGGCTGCGTGCCTTTTAATTACATTATCCTGTTTGTCGAAAATGTATCAGAAAGGCTGGGTGAAGAGGTTGCATCTCAGGTCCGAAAATCATATGACGATTCCGAATGTCCTGTCTGAAAAAGACTGATTGAAAAGATGATAAAGAAGACGGATCAGGAATTAACTGAAAAGGCTCTGGTACTCCGGATCCAAGGGCTTCAGACAAGTACTATCAGACAAGTACTATTTGCCTGCTCTATGCAGTTATCAGGCAGCTTCTGAATAGTAAATAGTAGTAAATAGTATCTCGGTTTACCCGGGATTAACCAGTAAAATACGGATAAGCCTTCTTATGCTCTTCCGTATTTATCTTCGAGCCTTTCGATATCGTCCTCTCCAAGGTAATCCCCCTGTGCAATCTCAATGAATGTCAGGTTCTGATTGCCTGTGTTTCTAACGCGGTGCACGTCGTTTACCGGCAGGTCAACCGAGTTTCCTGCAAGAACCCTGATCTGGTCACCGTTTTTAGTTACAAGCCCTTCGCCGCTGATTACATACCAGTGCTCACTTTTATGGAAATGGCGCTGAAGTGAGATCTCTTCCTGGGGCAGAACCGTAAGGCGTTTGACCTTATACCCCGGTTTCTCTGTAAGCACCTCATAGAAGCCCCAGGGCCTTTTTGCCTCACGTTTGCACTTTTCCAGAATTGTCTCATATACCCTGATATAGTCCTCTACCATCCGGTCAACAGAGAAGCGTTTTTCCACGCTTTCCCGGCATTTCCTGCGTGATATGGAGTTAACCTTTTGAACAGCCTCTACGGCTTCGTCTGCATTGTTTACGAGGAACCCGGTCTCTTCGTCCAGGATCAGTTCAGGCATTGCCCCTCTGTTTATCGCAATTACGGGCGTCCCGCAGGTAAGGGCTTCGACAACACCGAGCCCGAAAGCCTCCTCATAATTGATCATATGCAGAAGAGCACGGGCATTTGAGAGCAGCTCTTTTTTGCGTTCCTGGGATACATGCCCCTCGTAAATTATCTGCTCGTTGTCTATATGGGGCTCAACTTCATTCTTGAAATATTCAGAGTCTGCAATAAAGCCAGCCATTCTCAATTTCATTCCGGCCTTTTTTGCAACCTGTATTGCTTCTTTTGCGCCTTTATCCCTGTGAATACGCGATATAAAAAGAAGATAGTCCTCCGGATTGGCATTAAAAGGAAAACTCTCGATATCTATTCCGTGCCGGACCGTTGCTATATAGTCCAGTTCATTGCACCTGTAGGCATCACTTATGGATACATAAAAAGTGCTGTCGTTATATTTTTTATAGACCGGCAGAATTTTCCGTGAAGAAAAGCCGTGGATAGTTGTTACAACAGGCGTGTCTACAAGCCCACTGTAAGTCAGAGGCAGGTAATCAAAATGGTTATGAATTATATCAAATTCATTTGCCCTTTCAAAAACCTCTGATATATGAAGGCTCTCGTATACCTTTATAATCACATCTTTATCTTCTTCGTACGGCCTCGGGCACACCGAATGAAGTTTGCCTGCTGTGTGCGAGTCAGCTGTTGCAAACAGCGTAACGTCAATACCCCGTTTTACCAGTCCCTCAGTTAATAAGGATACCATTGCCTCCCACGGGCCGTACTTTTTAGGCGGCGTGCTCCAGGCAATCGGAGATAACATAGCAATTCTAATAAAAGTCCCCCCAGTACTTTAGATATTTAATTCAGATATTTAAGCCCCTTTTCTCCATTTTATTCTTGAATGATATGCCTGTGCCCTTCAAAAGCCCTGCAAAACTCTGCAGGGCACTGCTCTTCGGGGCACTCATGAATATACTCAAGGACGTCACTGAGTTTTGCGCTTGCCATGGATACAGAAGTATCCGCACTTCCATAATAAATACGGATTTGATCGTCATTTAAAACCCATCCACAGGGAAAAACAACATCATTTACATCTCCACTGCGCTCATAGAGTTCACGGGGTCCGAAAACCCATCCTTCTGACCTGTGAAGGACTTTTCTCGGGTCTTCAAGGTCAAGAAGAGCCAGCCCAAGCCGGTAACTTGTTTTTGACGTTGTTGGGCGGACTCCGTGGTACATAATTAACCAGCCGTCGTATGTACGAATTGGCTGTGGAGATAAACCTATCTTACGGGCATCCCACCACCCTCCTTCCCTGGCATACAGAAGGACCTGATGATCCCCCCAGTATCTCATATCCGGGGAAAAGGAAATCCAGATATTTGCCTTCGCGCCGCTCATTGAAGAGACCGGTCTGTGTAACATTGCCCACCTGCCGTTAAACCTTACAGGAAACATGGCAGAATCTTTATTTTCAGGAGGCAGGGTAGCTCCTATCCGCTCAAAATTGCGGAAATCCTCTGTAAAGGCAAGTGATGTTAAGGGGCCGGAATCCGAAAAAGCAGTATATGCTACAGCCCATTTTCCCATCTCATCAATATAAGTTATACGCGGGTCTTCAATGCCGTATATCTCTTCAGGGTAGTTTATAGCGTCCGGAGTAAAGGTTGGTTCAGCATCAATTTCCCAGCCATCTATCCCGTTATTACTCCTGGCTACTGTAAAGTGAGAAAAGCCCCTGTGGTCTTCAACACGCACCAGTAATAGAGTTTTACCATCAACTATAGCGGCTGCAGGGTTAAACACCGAATTAGCCTGGTAAGGCCAGTCTTCAACAGTGAGGATGGGATTTTTTTTATGCCTTACAAACAGTTCTCCGTGGTCCTTCCAGATCATGCTGTCACTTCTCACTCTACCTTATTTGCTGATAACAGGCTCTTTTTCTTCGGCAGGATTTCTTCACTTACTGTGGGCTGGGATAGAGCACTGTAAGCTTCACCTGCGTGTTTATTTAAGGAACTTAAAGCCATGAGGAAGCAGATTACGGATTCTGCGCCCTGGTTGCAGTTCATCCCGTCGCAGTTGAGCCCGTCGCAGATCGCACCTGTTGAATAGTCATACATAGGAGTTCGAAGGCGGTTTCTGCCCAGGAAATATTCAAAAGAGTATCTTGCAAGATCCAGGTATTTTCTCTCACGGACAGTTTCATAAGCCGAAATATAAGCCTGAGTCAGGTAGCCTGCTTCGATGGGTTGCTGGTCAAAAATCGGTTTTTCTCCATCACAGGAGTACCAGCCCTGATTTCCAACAATATCGAAAAAGTCGCCTTTCCACTGGACCTCAGTAAGGAAGTCCAGGGTGGCAAGCCCAACTCTTCTGTAAGTTCGGTCTTTGGTATAGTTATACGCCAGTATAAGGGCTTCACTCAGTTTTGCATTGCTGTAGGTAACTGTGGGTTCAAACCAGTTCCAGTCTTCTTTCCCGTTAGCTTCATACAGGTCGACCAGAGAGTCTGCGTGGCTGGTAAATATGGATTCAACGGTATCTTTGTCTATAAGGGAGTCTACGGCCCTTACAGCATCCCTGCGGGAGTTAAATATGGATTCAAAAGAGTCCGCATCCACGCCTGCCCTGAGCATTTCATACAGCCCGCACATTGTGTAGGCTTTTGCCCTCGGATAACTCAGTTTTTCCATCTGCATTTTAGATTTACTTACAAGCGTGTGTGCAAGTGTACGTGTGTTTTTTGACAGGTAAGGGCAGCTTATCACATGCCCAAGCCCGTAGATCGCGCGTCCGAGAGTGTCTTCACTGCCTTCTTCATCCAGAAACTCTCTTCTATAGCTCATAAAGTTATGGAAGTGCCCTGTACCGGTCTGGGCATGTTCAAGAAAGCTCATGTATGTGGTAATCAATTTCCGGAGTTCCTCGGCTTTTTCCTGGCTATCGGTAAGCTGTGTCAGTGCAACGAGTCCTCTGCCCACATCATCGGTACTGTATCCGTAATGTCGGGCCGGCACACCCAGATTGGTATGCTGGATAATGCCCACGTCATCAGTCAGCAGTTTGAGGTGGTCGAGTTTTATTTCCGGAAGCTGATCTGGAAGGAAATTAAATCTGTTTTGTACTTTTGGATAGGGATTGTAGTGCTTTAAAACCCTGGAAAAAACAGTATTGTATTCTTTACCTATGTTTTTCCAGGTCATTTTCCTGCCAAAACCGTATGCCTTTATGCGCATATTCTCACACTCGTCCGGATTTTCTATTAAGTATAAAAGCGAGTTTTTAAAGCCGGCAGTGTCTCCGAAATCTACGAGCAGCCCGCGATTATCGGACAGCATTTCCTGGGCGTACCAGTAAGGAGTGGATACTATTGCTTTTCCCATACCTATGGCATAGGTCAGAGCGCCGCTTACTATTTGTTCTCTGGAAAGATATGGAGATGCGTAAATGTCACTGGCAAGGATATAATTGCAGAGCTCTTCTTTCTCGACAAATTTATCGTGAAACATTACGTTATTCTCAAGCCCGAGTTCGGAAACCCGGTTCATAAGATACTTTCGATATGTCTCTCCATAATGTTTTTTGATCACTGGATGGGTGGCACCCAGAATAAGGTAAACAAGGTCAGGATACCGGCTTACAACATCCGGGAGAGCTTCGAGCATATTTTCGATGCCTTTATTCTGGCTCAGCAGGCCAAAGGTAAGGATAAGGGGAGCCCCCTTCAGATTTAGCATCTGTTTATACTTGCTGCAATTGTTAAACGGATAGTCAGGTAAGCCGTGAAAAATGATCTCGATTTTTTCATCCGGTACCTTATAAACATCTTTTAACATCTCGACTGCAGTCTGGCTCATCACAACCAGCTTTTCCGAATATCTTATGAGTTTTTCTGTGGATATACGGTATTCCGGTTCCGGTTCCCGGATAACTGTATGCATTGTAGTAATCACAGGCTTGTTTATTCCTGAAAGAAGAGCGAAAATATAATCGCCTGCGTTTCCCCAAAAAAGGCCGAATTCGTGTTGAAGACATACGATATCTGCATCGGACCGATTTATAAAATCTGCAGCTCGGTAGTAATCTTCGAGTTTGTCCCTCTCTATTTGAAAAACGACCTCTTCAGGATAATTGTAGGTTTCGGAAGGGTCATTAAGGGCAATGACCTCACAATGTATGTCGTCATGCACCCTGGATACTGAATTCAAAAGATCAAAAGTAAATGTAGCAATCCCACATTCTTTCGGAACATAAGTTCCTATAAACAAAACTTTCAATTGCTTATTCAACTATTTTCCCCCTAACTTATAGTAATCAGGGTTGTACTCCCGCTAACAGAAAAAGCACTTAAGTAAGCATAAATTCCCACTAACAGAACTTTAAGCACTTAATTAAGCATGCTCCCCACTCAGTAACGCTTAATTAAGTCGTACTCCCCAGTTTTTCAATTATACTTCATTTCTCTGCTGTGTTTTCAGATCAATACATATCAGCTTCTATATCGATGTGAACAGCTTCTGTATCGATGTGAAGACTATATGTCCACAAAGTTATTGCCGTATCGGACTAAACATATATTATATATATATTTTTATCGCAAAATCCGCAACTTGTTGAAAAATATATAGTTATTAATAGAAAACACGTCGTTTTGTTTCGAGAATCCTGATTATCAACTGCTCAATTTACTGATAAAGAGCGATAAATTTATGGCCCCCGCCCGCTCACATACTTTGCAAAAATTTAGCTAAATAAGTAACAAAATATTGATTAGATATAACAATTGTATTCAATGATATTTAATATTATTTATAAATATAATTGAACTAGTTAACTGAAAAAAACAATACAACTTTTGTAATATATTATATTTATAAATGGCCCGATAAATATCTTTTAAACAAAAAATTATGGGAGAAATAAGGTCGCATAGCAATCTTAAACTATATTTCTGTTTTCTGCTGCTACTGTATACAGTATGATTATTTTTTCTGGTTTTCAACTTATGAATTTTGAATGTGAATCACTTTTAACCATGTCGATTTTTACCTTAATTGATCCCACCGTGATATTTTTCGCAAAATAATAAAATAAAAGCTATTATAATGTATAAAATTCTGGAGTGAGATCTGTATTTTGTTCCGGAGAATTAATCCAAAGTAGATCCGGGCGCAACCGTAAATATGAAAACCAGGCATTTCAGAGTAAATAATTGATAATATGTGACCTGCTGAAAGCGCGGTAAAAACGAAACCGGAAAATAAAGCTTTTTAAGCATCTTCTAAGTTATACGAATGAATTCAAAATTGTTAGAGCATAATCTACAAAAAATCCTTTTTTCATAAAATTCCAGGGCATTTTAAAAAATAATTCATCTCTAGGATTCGAAGTCAAATATCCCAATAGATAATGATTTTTGTTTTATCCTGCTTTCACATTATCTCTTTTCTCAAACAGCCTAAAATATTTTAACATGTATCGCGAATATTTTTATAATATAACATGTAAAGTACAATATAACATATCAAATTAATTTTGTATACTGAATTAAATTTATTTGTACTGTTTGGTACCGGGGGAATCTATTCAAGTGAGGGATAAAATCCTGAAAATGGAAGCTCATGTGCTATCTTCACTGTTCATTAACCTGATGAGATAGCCTTTGATCCCGATACATTTTAAGGATTATTTCTGGAATCTCAAAACTGTGATAGTGGATACTGTCTGCCAGATCCGGCCTTATCTCCCCCATACGTGAAAAGTACAATCATAATGGGCACCGAGCCAGAATTCAAATTATTAACAAATTTGGAATCATACAGAATAAATTGGAATCATACAGAATAAATTTTTATTTTAATTAAATTAAAATTTTATTAAATAGTATTACAGGTGATAGCTCTGTTGAATCAAAAATTAGTAATACTCTTTATGACAAGCTGCCTTGTCCTGTCAGGCATTCCCGCAGCTTTATGCATGAGTTCAGCACCGGTTGTTTATGTTGCAGGAGACGGCAGCGGAGACTTTAATTGTGATGGAAAAGATGACCATATCCAGATAAATCAGGCTCTTAAGTTCGTGGCAGAAAACTCTGCATATACAACTGTTCATCTCAAGGGACCCTTTACCTACGTTATTGACGAGACCCTCCTGATAGGCAGCAATACTATCCTTGAGGGCGATTCCAGTGCAAAAATAAAGCTTGTCAGCAATGCTAACTGGGCAGTCTGGAAACCAATGATTAAAGAAAGAAGTACAGGCAACAGCGGCATTACCATTCGCGGGTTTACAATCGACGGAAACCGGGAAGGGAATACGAATGTGGTTAGTGGAAAAGGGTATTATAACCTTATCCATCTCAGCAGCTGTCAGAACATAAATGTGTATAATATGTATCTGACCAATAACCACGGAGACGGTTTGAAAACCGATAAATGCACCAGTGTAAAACTCTATAATAACAAAATATACCTGCTCGGGCACGACGGCCTCTATGCCAGCAGCTGTTCAAATGTGGAAGCCTACAACAACATAATAACCTGCAGGACAAACAGCGGCCTCAGGCTTTATAATACAAACAAAGCCAGCTTCCACGATAATGTTATTACATCGGAAGGTTCCGGTGGGGCAGGAATTGAAATCCAGAAGTATAACACTCCCTCAATGGACGATATTGAGGTCTACAACAACGTAATATACAAAACTGCTCTCGCAGGGATCTGGATTTTCGGATCAGGGTCTTATTCAGCTTCAACGGCAAACGTTCACATCCACCATAACCAGATATACGATACCGGAACTAAAACCAGCAACAGTATAATCGGAGGAATCTTATCCAACGGGTTCGGTGGACTCATTGAAAATAACGTGATCGATGGGACCTATGGAGCTGGCGTTGTCCAGAAAACTGTGTATTCCCCAGCCCCGTCCGGGTCAGGTTTTGTTCTTACTGTAAGAAACAACATAATTACAAACTCCAGATCTTCTTCAGCCGGAGGAAGCGGGTATGCTGTGAACAACGAACTTAAAGGTACGCACTCTTTTGCCCTGCAGAACAACTGTTTCTACGGAAATGCAGGTGGAGAATACAAAAATGTCCAGGCCTCATCTTCAGATATAAAGGCAGACCCGCAGTATGCTGACAGAAACAGACACGATTACCATTTGAAATCAAAAGCAGGAAGATGGAACGGAAACGGCTGGGTAACTGACAGCACGAGTTCCTCCTGCATCGATACAGGATCCAGCTCTTCGGACTATTCTGCAGAACCACAGGACAACGGAGGCAGGATTAACATAGGGGCATTTGGGAACACAAAGTATGCTTCCAAATCCGGCACACCAATAGTAGATAATAATCAGGCTCCTGTGATCAATTCCATCCCGGATGTTACTGTTGAAGCTGGAAAAAGCCTTACCTTTACAGTAAGCGCTTCGGATGCAGACGGAGATAGCCTCGCATACTCTGCTTCAGGTACTCCCTCAGGTGCGACTTTTGACAGCAAGTCAGGGTTTTTCAGCTGGACCCCGGCTGCCGGGCAGGAAGGGACGTACAGCGTAACCTTTGAGGTAAGCGATGGAAAACTAAAGGATTCGGCTACAGCAGCTATAAGCGTTGTCAAACAGGAAAACTCCTCGCCCGCAGCAGAAGAGGTCTACGATAACCGCCTGCGGGAAGCTTCTCCTAACACAGTCTACCAGGGCTCATCCTTTATTGACGTCGGGGGAATGAATAGTTTCAGGTACAGGGATGTAATGCGGTTTGACCTTAGCGAGTACGAAACTTCCGGGGAAGTTGGTAATGCAATCCTTTCTCTCTACTGGTATTATCCTTCAGGGACCTTAAGACCCGAGGATACCGTGATCGAAGTTTACAGACCTGCTGCTTCATGGAATCCTGATTATGTGAGCTGGAGTAAAAAAGACAAAGGTGTTGCATGGAATAATGCCGGAGGAGACTGGTACGATAAAAATGGTGTCTTGCAGGGCAGTACTCCATACGCTACGATAACCCTTAAAGCCAGTGAA